>MHDO01000055.1 GCA_001805005.1 Nitrospinae bacterium RIFCSPLOWO2_12_39_16 | reverse complement strand
TATTTTAAAAACTGCTTTTACTGTCATGGTGATAAATTAGATGGAAAGGGTCATTACTACAGCGGATTGTCCCCACTTCCTGCAAACTTTGTTGATGTGGGAACAATAGCACAGCTTCAGGAGTCATTCTTATTCTGGAGAATCGGAACTGGTGGTCCTGGTCTTCCAAAAGAGGGTGCACCATGGCGTTCTGCAATGCCAATATGGCAGCATTTTCTAAGTGAAGAGGAGATATGGAAGGCAATCCTTTTCCTCTATGATTATACGGGTCACTCACCAAGGACATTTGGATAATATCAGAGCTTTTAATTAAGAGGATTTGGAAATGGAGGTCTTTCAGAAGGCAGGGGGTATAATGACGAAGAGCAATTTTGTTATTGTTACCCCTAAAACAAAGGTATTTGATGTTGCATTAGCAATAATTAATGGTGAAGTTAGTGGAATTCCGGTTGTAGATGATGATAAGAAAGTAGTGGGGATTATAACGGAATTTGATATTATAAGGGCAATAAAAAAGGGGAAGGACATAAAAGTTATAAATACAGAAGAAATAATGACTAAAAAACCAATAACAGTGAATGAAGATACCGCTCTAATTGAGATAGTTGATATACTTGAGACAAAACATGTTATAAGGGTTCCGGTTGTTGATAAGAGCGGGAAATTAGTTGGTATTGTATCAAGGAGGGATGTTTTAAAAGGGATTACCGAATTTAATGGTGCACCTCAGATATGGCTTTAACATTAGTAAGCAGTAGGCAGTAAACAGTAGGCAGTAGAAAAACTGCTTACTCCTTACTGCCTACTTTTTAGAAGGAGGGATTAAAATGGAATTATTTAAGAAGGCAGTAGGGATAATGACAAAGAATAATTTTATCACTGCAACTCCGAAGTCAAAGGTATCTGATATTGCATTGACAATGATAAGCGGAGAGGTGAGCGGAATCCCGGTTGTAGATAAGGATAAGAAGGTAATCGGGGTTGTGACAGAGTTTGATATTATTAGGGCAGTAAAACAGGGGAAAGATATTAAAAATATTACTACTGAAGATATTATGAGTAAAAATCCAATTACCGTGAATGAGGACACACCTGTCAGTGATATAACTAATATACTGGAAACGAAAAACATTATCAGGGTTCTGGTTGTTGATAAAAGTGGAAAATTAGTTGGTATCGTGTCAAGGAGGGATATTTTAAAAGGGGTCACAGAGATTGAGGGTGCGCCTCAGATTTGGTGGTGAAAATTTTAAAAAGGCTGAAGGCTTAATGCTGAAAGCTAATAATTAATAAAAGGGGGTAATGATGGGAAAGATTAGATTTTTTTTATTGTCTTTTTTAATTGTATTTTTTATTTCATCATCTCTATTTGCCGCTCAGGGAGATAAAGAAGCCGGGAGAAAGATTTATGATAAGAAGTGCTGGTGGTGTCACGGCGAGAAGGGGGAGGGAAATGGCCCTGCCGCTGAGTTCCTGCTGCCTCCGCCAAGGGATTTTACACTTGGTGTCTATAAATACAAGAGTTCACCTCCCGGTCAGGTGGCAAGTGATGACGATATATTCAGAATGATAAGTGATGGTATGCCCGGCTCTATGGTAGGAACAGCTATGCCTGCATGGAAGGATGTCTTATCTGAAAAAGATAGGTGGGATTTGGTTGCATATATAAAAAGTTTAACAGATATCTTTGAGAGTGAGAAGGCATCAGGACAGATAAGTTTTGGCAGTGAGGTGTCTTCTTCTGAAGATAGTATTAATAAAGGAAAAGAGGCTTTTAAAAAGGCGAAGTGTTTTGAGTGTCATGGTGAGAATGGAAAAGGGGATGCCGTAAAAAAACTTAAGGATGACTGGGGCTTCAGGGTATGGCCCAGAAACCTGACAAAGCCATGGACATTCAGGGCGGGGAGTGAGCCAAAGGATATATTCACAAGGGTATCAGTGGGTATCCCTGGAACACCAATGCCATCATTTGCTGACCCGAAGAGTGAGACCAAATTGAGTGATGATGAACGATGGCATGTGGTGAACTATGTTAAGTCCATTACTGATGATTCAAAGAAAATTAAAGAGGGTGAGATTGTTGTAAAGGCAAAAAATATTGAAGGGGAATTACCTGCTGATGTAAATGCCCCTGAGTGGAATAATGCATCAGCAACAGCTTATCAAATGGTCCCACAGATTATTGCAAAGGAAAGATTTTTTAAGCCAACCAATGATGGTATTACTGTTAGGGCATTATTTAATGATAAGGAGATAGCCTTTTTATTAGAATGGGATGACAGGACAAAGAGTATTCCCGGAGATGCAGATGCAGAAAAACTGTCAGAGGGTGAAGTTTTTGAAGATGCAGTTGCTATTCAGTTGCCTACTTCAATCCCTGAGGCAATGCAGAAACCATATTTTGGTCATGGTGATAAGGAGATGGGTGTAAATCAATGGTATTGGAGCAGTGGAAATGCGGCGGCAGCAAAGGTTATAGATTCAACTGGTCTTGGGTCAGGAAAGGCAAGAGATGCTGCTAAGACTGATGTAAAAGGAAAAGGAGAATATAAGGCAGGTGTATGGAGGGTAATATTAAAGAGGAGTCTTACAACTGCAAATGCAAAGGATGAGCTTCAGTTTGAGGCAGGTAAATTCATACCAATAGGATTTGCAAACTGGGATGGTTCAAATGGAGAAAAAGGCTCTAAACATACCATGACAACATGGTACTGGGTATTGTTAGAGCCAAAGGCAGGTAGCAAGGTCTATACATATCCTGCCGCTGCTATAATAGTTCTTGTAGTAGGACAATTATGGTTTGCAAGGAGTATGAGAAAAGATTATGAAAAATAAATAAGAACAGGAGGTGATGAATTAGTCGTTAATCAATAGTCATTAGTAAATAGTCAATGATATTAAAAGGAGGTTATTTAGATGAAGTCGTTAAAATTATTAATAAGCTTGATTGTATTCGCTCTGTTTCTTTCAGTAGGGATTGGTAATTCAATAGCTGATGAGAAAAAAGGAAAGGCTCTTGTTGAGTCAAAAAAATGTGGAAGCTGTCATAAGATGCAGGGTCCTCCAGATAAGACAATTGCAGATGTATTAAAGAGGAAGGCACCTGATTTATTTTATGCAGGGAGCAAGTTTAAAATAGAATGGCTTGAAGGTTTTCTCCAGAAGCCGACAATGATAAGGCCAGCAGGGACAGTATATGTAAATAATATTAAGATGGGTGAGAAGAAGGATGAAATAGGCGATGTAAAGCCATGTACATCTGCACTCTCAAAGGATGAGGCACATGAGGTTGCCGAATATCTCATGACCATGAAAGAACCCACCATGAAGACAGGTGTTATTGTTGATGATAAATTCTCAAAGGCAAAGGCAAAGGTGCTGTTTGGCCAGAAAGAGGGATGCAGCGGCTGCCACAGGGATAAGGCTGATTCAGGCGGGACATCATGCCCGACACTTTACAATGCAGGTGAAAGGCTGAATCCTGACTGGGTTTTTGACTTTTTAAAGAATCCTCAGAAGTATGACCCAAAGATATGGATGCCAAGGCGTGAGCTTTCAGATGAAGATTTCATGCTTCTTGCAAAACTTATTGCATCAATGAAATAACAAAGTGATTTTGGAGGTGAAAGATAATGAAAAAGGTAAGTTTAATGGTTTTGAGTGTTATGTTTTTAGGATTGATGATTACCCCTCTTGCAGTTGCTGAAAAGGCAGAGGATAATTATAAGCTATACTGCTTTCAGTGCCACGGCTCAAAAGGGAGTGGCGGAGGTATCAATGCAGCCGCTCTTTCAACAGCACCGAGGGACCACACAAGCGCTACAGAGATGAAGAAGCTTACAGATGAGAACATCTTTACAGCAATTAAAGAGGGTGGTGCAGCTGTAAGTAAATCTACCTTTATGCCGCCATGGAAAAGTATTCTTACCGATGATGAAATTAAAGACATGGTGAAGTATCTGCATGGTCTCTGCAAGTGCTGATAGAAGCTGGTTAGAAATGGTTTAAAAAGAGGGGTGGAAACCACCCCTCTTTTTTTATTTGATAAAACCCCAGTAATAATATCTGCAATTTTTCAATCCAAAATCTCTTCATATAACCAACCCGAAAACATGGTAAAATGTAACCATGATTTTAGATTTTTATAAGAAACTTATTGATGATGCCAATGACATAATCTGGGTAGTAGATACTGAGGGCAGGTTTATCTATTTAAATAATAAAATCAATGTGTGGGGGTATAATAAGGATGAGCTTATTGGTAAGCCGTTAATCAGTATATTGAATGTGGGACAGACAGAGAATAGTGATATAGAAGTTGGAAAGAGCGGTTTGAAGGAAATAGAGATTATAGATAGTCATGGCAATATCAGAAATACATCTCTCAGCACTTCCCCATTAAAGAATGATAACGGCACTATCGTAGGAACGATAGGTGTTGTGAGGGATATGGCTGAAGATAAGAGGGTTAGGGAGAGGAGTGCTGATACAGAGAGACTTGCAGCCCTTGGGCAATTATCCATTGGTATTGCCCACGAGATAAGAAATCCCCTGTCTTCAATAAAAATGAATCTCCAGATATTAAACAGGCTAATCCTCTTTGCCGGAGATACTAAGGATCATTTTGACCTTGCATTAAAAGAGGTATTTCATCTGGAGGGTATTCTTGAAGACCTTTTAAGCTATGCAAAACCCCTTAAGTTGAAATTAAAGTTGATAGATATTAATTCACTTCTTGATAATACTCTTCTTATGGTAAGGAGTGATATTAAAGAGAAGGAGATAGTTATTAATAAGTATTATGACAATGAACTGCCAACTATTTTACTGGATGAGGATAAGATGAAACAGGCATTTTTAAATATATATTTTAATTCCATACAGGCAATGAATAAAGGAGGGATACTTTGTATAAGGACATATCGTGAAAGGGAGAACCCGCATACAAATGGCATAGAAAAGAGGGTGGTGGTAGAGGTGTCTGATACAGGATGTGGTATTGAAAAAAAGAATCTAAAATCTATATTTAATCCATTCTTTACTACAAAGTCTTATGGAACAGGACTTGGGCTCTCTATAGTAAAAAATATATTTGACTATCTGAATGCAGTAATTGAGGTAAATAGCCAATTGGGCAAAGGGACAGATTTTATAATCAAGTTTCCAGTGACACCGGTATAAACCTAAAAATGCATAAAACCACAGATAAACACAGATTTACACAGATAAAATCATATTTCTCTCATATTCTCCAGATCCCCTTTTTCTATTAATCTTTTAGTTTCTGTGTTTATCTGCGTTCATCTGTGGTTAACAAAGAATTTGGGTCTTTATCAGAGTCTCCCCTTAAGGAGTTCATCAACAACTGATGGGTCGGCGAGTGTGCTTGTATCGCCGAGGTCATGGACATCACCCCATGCTATCTTTCTAAGAATTCTCCTCATTATCTTGCCACTTCGGGTTTTTGGCAGCCCTGCTGCAAATTGAAGTTTATCAGGTGTTGCAATTGGACCAATGATAGACCTGACATGACCGATGAGTATCTTTTTTAGTTCTTCTGTTGGCCGCTGACCCTCCTTTGTTGTTACATATGCATATATCCCCTCACCCTTTATATCATGTGGGAATCCTACTACTGCGGCCTCTGCAACTGCCTCATGGCTGACAAGGGCAGATTCAACCTCGGCAGTTCCCAGCCTGTGTCCTGACACATTTACCACATCATCTATCCTTCCCATCAGCCAGTAGTCGCCGTCTTCATCAATCCTTGCACCATCCCCTGTAAGA
Organism: Nitrospinae bacterium RIFCSPLOWO2_12_39_16; assembly: GCA_001805005.1. Taxonomy (GTDB): domain Bacteria; phylum Nitrospinota; class Nitrospinia; order UBA9942; family UBA9942; genus UBA9942. The sequence continues at coordinate 4,689 of MHDO01000055.1, read as the reverse complement.
TACCTACCGCGGAATTTTGAGAAGTAGATTTCCTTTACATGTTTATTTTCAGGGTCTCCGTATGTCCCCCTGATTATCCCGGGCCATGGTTTTTCAATTACAAGGTATCCCCCTTCATTGACTCCTGCCAGTGAACCGTCCTCTTTTAAGATTGATGACACAACTCCGGGAAATGGTTTGTTTGCTGAGCCCGGTTTTAAAGTCATTGCTCCGGGAAGTGGAGTTATTAAAATCCCGCCTGTCTCTGTCTGCCACCATGTATCAACAATAGGGAGTTTCCCCTTTCCAACATGGGTGTGATACCACATCCATGCCTCGGGATTTATAGGCTCTCCTACGGTGCCGAGAACTTTCAATGAAGATAGGTCATGCTTATTAACCCACTCCTCACCCTCTCTCATCAATGCCCTTATTGCAGTAGGTGCTGTATAAAATATATTTACCTTGTGCTTATCAATAATATCCCAGAATCTTCCCGGGTCGGGATATATTGGAATACCTTCAAACATGAGGCTTGTAGCACCACTGCTTAACGGACCATAGACGATATAACTGTGCCCTGTAACCCATCCTATGTCTGCTGTGCAAAAATGGATATCCTCTTCATGATAATCAAATATCCATTTAAATGTGAGATTTGTAAAAAGTAAATATCCTCCTGTTGTGTGGAGGACACCCTTTGGCTTTCCGGTTGAGCCTGATGTATAAAGAATGAATAAAGGGTCTTCGGCATCCATCTGTTCAGGCTCACAGTAGTTTACAATATCGGTAGAATTAATCTCTTCATGCCACCACGAATCCCTGCCAGGCTCAATATCTACAGCACCATCGGTTCTTTTTACCACTATAACCATTTCTACTGTGGGACATTCTTGAAGAGCTGCATCCACATTTGCCTTAAGAGGGACAAACCTTCCACTCCTGATTCCTCTATCAGCAGTAATTACAAGCTTTGACTTGCAGTCCTGAATTCTGTTCTTAAGTGATTGTGGACTGAATCCGCCGAAGACAACACTGTGAATCGCCCCTATCCTCGCACATGCAAGCATAGCAATCGGAAGCTCTGGTATCATCGGCAGATATATTGTTACCCTGTCCCCTTTTTTGATACCATATCTTTTAAGAACATTTGCGAATCTATTTACTTCATAAAAAAGCTGCTGATATGTATATGTCTTATAACTGCCGTCATCTCCCTCCCATATAATTGCTGCCTTGTTTCTTATCGGTGTATTTAAGAATCTGTCAAGACAGTTGTAGGATACATTCAGTTTTCCGCCTATGAACCACTTTATATCAGGTTTCTCAAAATTCCACTCAAGAACCTTATCCCATTTTTTAAACCATGTAATATGTTTTTCTGCCATTTCAGACCAGAAGCCTTCTGGGTCATCTATAGACCTCTTGTATATCTCTTCATATTCCTCTATGCTTTTTATATAGGCTCTTTTACTGAATTCCTTTGAAGGCGAGAATACCCTCTTTTCAGCCATCAATACATCAATTGCCTCTTTTGACATTAGTAGTTTCTCCCAAATTCCGTTTTAGCAGAATTTAAAATCGCAGATTCATCCTGAAATACTACGTTATCGTCAATTTTGCTCCTTACCGTATTAGTCATATACGGTTGCGTCGCAAAATTGCCTCTTGCCTTGTCTTTCGGACGACTTTGCGATTTTACCCAAAATCCTAAATCGGATTTTGAGTTCCTCCCTTTCAAAAAATACTAAGAGAGTATAACCTATGACGTTTGTTTTTAAAAGATTTTTTTTGGGGTGAGTATTTTTGGGGAAGGTTGTTCTTAATCTTTTTTTGCCTCAACTATAATCCTATCTTTGTAAACTAAATCCTTATCTACCTTTTCATATGGGATGCCATCTATCTCAACATAAGGCTCTGATGAAACAAGATTGAGCCTTTGCCCCTTCTGTGGCGGTGATAGGAGGACATTCCTTCCGTGTCCAATCTGAAGTCTGAAATTATCAAGAGAGCCAAAGTAGAACTCTTTAGTGCCACGACCCTTTTTTGCATGGGATATGTCCAGAGGAATCCAGCCGTAGTTTGGGAGAAGAACCTCTACACTGCAGTGAAATCCAACCTTGCAGTAATTTGGTGCCACCTCACCGAATGGGAGGTCAAAGTTTGACACTTCTCTTGCAGGTATTCCTGCCGCTGAGGCAACTGCAGAAAATAGGGAGTGAAAGTCTATACAGTTTCCCTTCTTTACAGTACATGCCCTTCCTACATCCCCTGTTCCAAACCCAGGGGCAGTCTTATCATATTCCATGGTGTCATATACATAATCATAGATTGTCTTTACCTTTTCATAGTATGTCTTTTTGTCTTTCATCAACTCCTGTGCAATCTTTTTTACATCTTTATTAATAGCCTTATACTGATTCTCTTCAAGATAAAGTCTATACTGAGTAATGTCCCCATCTAATTCACCAACCTTATTGGGCTCAATTTTATTTATCGCCTCATATCTATCGGCAAGATAATTCATTGTAACCCTTATCTCTTTTTCTTTTGGATTTTTTACATTTATGTATAGAAAACTGTTTCCATATTCAGGTTCATAATGGACTGTGGCAGGGGAGGGGGAATCTACTTTTATATTATAGACCTCCTGATACCTGTCCGATTGTGGATACGGCAGCCAGATTTCTACAGTCTTTGCATTTTGGGGTATTTCCTTTAAAATTGCCGTATATTTTATGTCAAGCCTTTTAATCTCTCCTCTATCAGCAGAAGCAACATTACCTGTCAATAAAAGAATTAAGCCAATTAAGAATATTCTAATCAATAGCATATTACCCTCTATTCAAAGAGTATCCCTAATTCAATATTCTTCTGAATCTGGTTAATATAACCCTCCCCATATTTCAGGAAGTGAATCATTTCAGCCCCTGCAAGGTCGGAGACCATTGAGTATCCGACATTCCCCTCTTTCCAGAAGAGGACATTGAATCCCTTATATGTATCAACATATATCTCCTTCTCCCCCTCTTTTATTATCCTTCCCTCAGGGAGCTTCAGATTGTTTACATCAAATATAAAAATGGATAATTTATGTCCTTTTCTCTCAAATGCAATATATGCAACCCTTCTCTCTTTTAGATAATGGAGATTTACCTTTGGTGAGCTTATACCCTGCCATGACAGCCCCTGCACATCAAATATCCTCTCAAGCTCTGTCCTGCTTGAAGGCATCTGCTCATCAAATATATCTACAATTGTATTACTCAGATGATTGTTTACTGACTTTACGGCAATTGTGGAGGCTGAGACATTTGCAGAGAGATAATAAAGAGGGATAATTGCTAACAGCAGAAGTGCGGCTACGGTAGAGGCAGTATAAACATGCTTTAAGTTAAAGACAGGGAGTAAATCTATAAAACTCCATTTTTTCTCAGATTCTTCAATTGAGTTGATTATCCTGCTCTTTAAATAAAGAGGGGCTTTCTCTGTCTTTACATTTTTTACAATAGGTTTTAATGCGCTTACAATTTCAAACTCCTGCCTGCACCTCTTGCACCCCTCAATATGGTCTTTAACCTTATCAGCTTTTTTGCCCTTTAATTCACCGTCTATCAGGGCGCTGATATAATTGTTTATGGATTTACAATCATTCTTAAAAAACATAAAATCTCCTTACTCCTCCTTTTATAAATATCCCATTTTCTTTGCGTATTCAGAAAGGTTTTTATAAAGCATCTTTCTGCCCCTGTGAAGCCTTGACATCACCGTTCCAACAGGGCATTTTAAAACATCTGATATTTCCTGATAAGAGAAACCCTCTATATCAGATAATAATATCACACTTCTAAAATCTTCAGGCAATTCATCAAGTGCTGATTTGATTTCACTGTCAAATGTTTCTTTTGTCAAATCATTGGAGATATCATCTTTAGATAGCAGATTGTCTCTATCTGTCAATTTGTCAATAAACTGCTCTACACTATGGAAATCTACTTTTTCAGGCTCTTTTTTCTTTTTTCTGTAAATATTTATAAAGGTATTTCTCAATATACTAAATAGCCATGCCTTTATGTGGGTGTTTTTTTTGTATTTATCAAAGAATTTGTAAGCCCTTAAATATGTCTCCTGAACCAAATCCTCTGCATCACCTTCATTTCTTGTTAGTTTAATGGCGAAATTGTATAGGGAATCAATATGCGGCAGTGCCAGCCCTTCAAACTCTTTTTTCCTCACCTAATCCCTCAGTATTATTAAACAAAAAATATATAAAAATTATTCCCATTAAAGTAATTTTGTTATATGATAGCACAAAGAAATTTTTTGGGAAAGGAGGTGAATGGTTTGGCTCATGCTTTTTCTTCAGGCAATTAGAGTTATTTTATAAATAAAATGCAGGTATAAGAGGAGGAATATCATGAAGGCATTTAGTTTGAATTTGTTTCGGAAATTTATCATTGTTTTAGTTTTGATTTGTTTTCCAGTTGGGACAATTTATTTAATCAACAGAGCTGAAGCTCAGGAAGCTGAAAAAGATTATACCAAAGCCCGTGTTGGTAAAAAGGGGTCTAAACAGTATCAGGAGGAAGATGCCAAAGCTAACTACTATGGCTACTGCACGCCATGTCATGGTGAGACAGGGAAGGGGGATGGTCCTTTGGCAGAGACTTTAGAAGAGGGGGTTGAGCCTCGTGACCACACCAGTGCAGA
>MHDO01000054.1 GCA_001805005.1 Nitrospinae bacterium RIFCSPLOWO2_12_39_16 | reverse complement strand
TACATATTGAACCATTTGAAAAAATATTTTATGTCAGATACAGGCTTGATGGTGCACTCTATAAGTCAATGTCCCTCCCGCTTCAGATAAAGAATGCAATAATCTCAAGAATAAAAATAATGGCAAATCTCAATATAGCTGAAAGGCGTGTGCCTCAGGATGGCCGCATAAAATTGAAGCTGGGTAAGACAAAGTCTATTGATTTCAGAGTCTCGGTTCTGCCGACACTATGGGGTGAATCAATAGTAATGCGAATACTAAACCCTGAATCCCTTATGCTGGACTTTAAAAAGCTCGGTTTTTCAGAGGATACCCTGAAGAAGTTTAATAAAGCCATTGAGCGGCCACAGGGCATGATTGTCATCACAGGACCAACTGGAAGTGGAAAGACCAATACTCTTTATTCTGCAATCAATAAGTTAAATGACCCGAGCGTAAAGATACTGACTGCCGAGGACCCTGTAGAATTTAATTTCGCAGGGATAAATCAGGTGCTCGTCCGAAATGAAGTAGGGATGACCTATGCTGCGGCATTAAAAGCATTTTTAAGACAGGACCCTGAGATCATACTTGTAGGAGAGACAAGGGATATGGAGACTGCCGAGATATGTATAAAGGCAGCTATGACAGGTCACCTCGTCTTTACTACGCTCCATACGAATGATACCCCATCCACTATTGGCAGATTGATTGACATAGGAATTCCATCTTACCTGGTTTCAGCAGCAGTAAATCTTATCTTGGCACAGAGACTACTCCGCAGAATTTGCACAAACTGTAAAGAGCCTGTGGCTACTCTGGATAAAGAAGAACTCATAGAGATAGGATTTCCAGAAAATGAGATAGCTTCACTTCAAGGCAAGATTATGCACGGGAAGGGATGTCCAAAATGTAATGGCACTGGTTATAAAGGAAGAGTTGGTGTATATGAAGTGATGGAGATAACTGAGGCCGTTCAGAAGGCTATTGTCTCCCATGTCCCGGAAGACCATCTGAGAAAAATTGCAATAAAAGAGGGGATGATTACACTTAGAATGGATGCCCTTAATAAAGTGAGAGAAGGGATTAGTACAATAGAACAGGTGATAGAAAATACAGTCATGGCTAAAGAAGCACTCCCTGCATATCTCTTAAACCCTGATGAACTTACATTTGAGAATGGAGACCTCATTATTAAAGAAGGCAATACAGATAAGAATTTTTATCAGTTACTTCAAGGGCAGCTTATAATATCAAAGAATGAAAAGGTTATAAGCGAAATAACACAGCCTGGAGAATATTTTGGAGAAATGAGTGCCCTTACAAACGAGCCTCGTAGTGCTACCGTCAGGGCAAAAGGTAAAAGTATAGTAAAGGTATTCCCAGGCGAAAAACTTAAGGAGACAATTGAAAACTATCCTGACATTTCTTTAAGAATAATACATTCATTGATCAGAAGAATTAATGAAACTGACAGGAGACTGACACAATGATTGGAGAAAAGGCATCCTCTTAACTATCCTTCCACTACCCTTAAAACAGTGTAAGTGTTAGTTCTCAGTGTCAATTTTTTTACCGACACTACCACTATTTACCACCATTCTTTCCCTATGGCGTATTTTTAGGAGGTTGCTCCTGTGATTGTGTCTCACTCTTTGGAGCAGGTGCTACAGGATTGGCTGTGGCTGCTGGTTTTGTATCCGTTACATTACTTTTTTTCATAATGCTTACAGTTGGTTTTTTTGAAGATAAGACAGCAAGACTCAATGAAGTGAGCATAAAAACTACCGCCACTATAGTTGTAAGCCTGCCAAGGAAACTCTGAGGACCCCTACTCCCAAACAATGTCTGGCTTGACCCCCCAAAGGTAGCACCCATGCTTGCCCCTTTCCCTCTTTGGAGCAGGACGACCAATATTAAAGATATACCGACAATTACATGAACAACAGTTAACAAAGTTATCATTTACCCCCCCCTCTAATTGATTATTGAATATTGACGATTGAAGATTGACTATTTAAAGAAATATTTTTTTTATTTTCAATCTTCAATTGTCAGTTATACCATACACGCTGACCTTACAATCTCTGCAAAGGAATCGGCTTCAAGACTTGCCCCACCGACCAACGCACCATCTATCTCTTTTTCAGACATAAGTTCAGCAGAATTAGACGGCTTTACGCTTCCACCATACAATATTTTTATATTTGATGCAATACCTTCATTAAATATCTGTGACAACAGTTTTCTGATATAAGTATGAACCTCATTAGCCTGAGCCGGTGTGGCATTCCTTCCTGTCCCTATAGCCCATACAGGTTCATAAGCAATTATCAGTTCTTTTGCCTCACTCAAAGATAACCCCTGTAAACCTTTTTTTACCTGAGATTCAATCACCTGCATTGTCTTGTCCTCTTCCCTCTCTTTGAGAGACTCTCCTACACATACGATAGCCTTGAGTTTATTTCGCAGTGCTGCTTTAATTTTCTTATTTATAATCTCATCAGACTCTTTAAAGTATTCTCTCCTCTCCGAATGTCCAATTATAACATATTCACAGTCCAAATCTCTAATCATTAAAGGAGATACCTCTCCTGTATATGCGCCCTTATCTTCCCAAAACAGATTTTGAGCCCCTAATTTTATATTTGACCCTTTAATTGCATCTCTCACTTTATCCAGCGATGTAAAAGGAGGTGCCACAACAACCTCTACCACTGCCATATCTTTTATTAATCTCTTTAGCTTCTCTGTCAAATCAACCGATTCAGCAGTTGTGTTATTCATCTTCCAATTTCCGACAATTAAAGGCTTACGCATAAAAAATATTTAACCACAGATGGACACAGATTTTAAAAAACAAAAAAGATTAAAAAGCTTTAATCTGTGAAAAGTCTGTGTAAGTCTGTGGCTATAATTGGTTTCATTCCTTCTTGTCTGTCAATGCCTCAATGCCCGGCAATGCCTTGCCTTCAAGCAATTCCAAAAATGCACCGCCTCCTGTGGATATATATGAAATCTTGTCAGACTCACCTGCATTATGCACTGCAACATCTGTATCGCCACCGCCGACTATTGTCAATGCAAATGAGTTTGCCACTGCATGAACCATTGCCATTGTCCCCCTGCTGAATGCGTCCATTTCAAATACACCCATTGGACCATTCCAGATAATAGTCTTGGCATTATATAGAGCCTCTGTAAAAAGGGTTGAGGTTGCAGGTCCTATATCAAGGGCAACCCAGCTATTAGGTATCTCCTGTGCGGGAACAATCTTTGCCTCTGCCCTCATATCCATCCTCTCGGCAACTATAAAATCTACAGGGAGATAAAACTTGACCCCTTTCTCCTTCATCTTCTGCATTACCTTTTTAACCTCTTCAAGCATATCATCCTCTACCTTTGAACCTCCCATATGATAGCCGAGGGCTTTTAAGAATGTAAACGAAAGCATGCCGCCTATTATTACCTTATTGACTTTGTCTGATAGATTATTAAGCACCCCTATCTTGCCAGATGCCTTTGAGCCACCAAGAATGGCAACAAATGGACGGGTAGGATTTGATACAGCCTTTTCAAAATACATTATCTCCTTTTTCATAAGGAAACCAGCTGCAGCCTGAGGGACATATTTTGTAATTCCATGGGTGGAAGCATGTGCCCTGTGGGCAGAGCCGAATGCATCATTGATATATACATCTGCAAGCTCTGATAGTTTTTTTGAAAACCCATCATCATTTTTTTCTTCCTCTTTATGAAACCTCAAATTCTCAAGAAGTAAAACATCCCCCGCCTTCATCTCATCTATCACCTTTTTTACACCATCACCTATACAGTCTTCAGCCATTATCACATTTTTCCCAAGGAGTCTCATGAGTCTTTTCTGGACAAGATTCATACTCAGATGAGGGGCTACAATCCCTTTTGGTCTCCCCATGTGGGAGGCAAGTATTACTTTTGCCCCTTCATCAATGGCATAGTTTATTGTTGGGAGTGCCGCCTTTATCCTTGTATCATCAGTTATATTTCCAAACTGGTCTACAGGAACATTGAAATCTACACGGATAAAACATCTCTTCCCTTTCAAGCTCACATCTTCAATAGTTAGTTTTTTCATATAAACTTCTTAAATCGTAAATCTAAAATCGTAGATTTTATATCCCCTTCCCTGCTATGTATGAAATCAAATCCCTGACCCTGCATGAGTATCCCCATTCATTGTCATACCATGCAAGAACCTTAACCATTTTTTTCTCTATCACCTTTGTTGAAAGGGCATCTACAATAGATGAATTGGAATTTCCGTTAAAATCTATTGAGACCAACGGTTCATCACAGTACTGGAGGATGCCTTTAAGTTCTCCTTCAGCAGCCTTTTTTAATGATGCATTCACCTCTTCAGCAGTTGTATCTTTATCCAATTCAGCAACAAGGTCAACTACAGATACATTTGGCGTAGGAACCCTTATTGCCATACCGTCAAGCTTCCCCTTTAACTGTGGAAGAACGAGAGAGACTGCCTTTGCAGCACCGGTTGTAGTCGGTATCATGGATACTGCAGCAGCCCTTGCCCTTCTTAAATCTTTATGAGGAAGGTCAAGAATCTTCTGGTCATTTGTATAAGAGTGGATGGTTGTCATCAATCCTCTCTTTATTCCAAAATTTTCTAAAAGAACTTTTGCCACCGGCGCAAGACAATTTGTTGTGCATGAGGCATTGGATAATACATGGTGTTTTTTAGGATCATAAGATTTTTCATTTACACCGAGGACAATGGTAATATCCTCATTTTTTGCAGGTGCAGATATAATAACCTTCTTTGCCCCCGCACTCAGATGCTTTGAAGCACCATCCTTCTCTGTAAATCTGCCTGTAGATTCCACCACTATGTCAACCCCCAAATCTTTCCATGGAAGCTGTGAAGGGTCAGATACTGCCAATACCTTAAGGGGTTTTCCATTAACTGAGATTGTATCGCCCTGTGCTTTACATCTGCATCCAGATTGCCGAGGATGGAATCATATTTTAAAAGATGTGCAAGTGTCTTTGCATCAGTTATATCATTTGCTGCAACAAACTCTATTTCTTTTGTATTTAAAGATGCCCTTAAGAGATTTCTACCTATCCTTCCAAAACCATTTATACCAACCTTTATTGCCATAAGACCTCCCATAAAAAAAGAATTAAGAAGACAGAAGTCAGAATCCAGACTTCAGAATAATAAATCTTTATTCTGGCTACTGTATTCTACAAATTCTACATCTTTATTACATTTAGTCAAATGTTTTTTAATTTAAAGGAAGTTATAATAGCATTTAGACAGGATTAACAGGATTAACAAAAAAATAGAAAAAAGAAAGATGCCTATCTTCTATCATCTATCTTTTATCCTGTATATCCTGTCTAATTTCAAGTTTTGGTTTCTGTCTTCATACCAAAGCTTCAGGCATCTTCAATGCCTTTTTCCTATAGCTTAAATTTGCCGCTATCCTGTAGATAATACCCCTTGGGTTTCTTAAACTCCTTTTTAAAATATTTGGGATAGTATATGTCTTTCTGAATATCCAGTAATAACCCATCTGTAACTGTTCAACAGTCATGCCCTTCGGCTGGAATACAACCTCACCTGTATGATATTTTGCCCAGTCCCTGTCAATTATCCTCCCCTCCTTTTCAAGGGTGCTGTAAGTTACCGTCCCTGGGAGAGGGGTGAGTATATGAAATTGTGCTGCATCCAGCCTTGTCTCCATTATAAAGTCAAATGTATTTCTGAACACAGATGGGTCATCTTCATCAAGTCCAAATACAAAACTTCCCACAATATTTATGCCAGCATCATGTATCTTCTTTATCGCCTCTCTATAGCCTTCTGCAGTATTCCACCCCTTATTCATCTTTTCAAGATTTTTCTGGGAAAGGCTCTCAAATCCTATAAATGCATATTTGCCGCCGCTCTTGGCATAGAGCTGCAGCAGTTCAAGATTTTTTGCCATTGTAATAGATGCCTGACTCCCCCATATAACATTAAGGGGTATCAGTCTTCGGAAAAGCTCTTTTGCATATTTAGGCCTTCCGACAATGTTGTCATCCATAAAGAAAAATTCCTTTGAATTAAATCCCTTTATTTCTTCAATTACCTCATCAACCTGCCTTATCCTGAATTCATTGCCAAAAAATGCAGTAACTGCACAGTAGTCGCAATTAAATGGACAGCCGCGGGTTGCCTGCAAAGTGTAATAACCGGAATACATTTTTCTGTCAAGGAGTTCTCTGCGGGGAATAGCCATATTTTTCATGTCACATAATCTATCCGCTTTATACCTTGGTTTCAATTCACCTTTTTTGAAATCATCAAGCAATTTATGCCATACAAGCTCTGCCTCTCCAATAACAACAGCATTCGCATGTTGAAGTGCTTCATCCGGCATGGCAGAGACATGAACACCCCCCATTACGACCGTTACGCCTTTTTTTCTGAAATTATCTGCAATCTCATAGGCACCCGGCACCTCTGATGTAAATCCTGTTATGCCAACAATATCTATATTTGCGTTATAATCAACAGGCTTGACCCTGGCATCCAGTATTTCAACATCCCATTCCTTTGGGGTAAGTGCAGCAATGGTGGGGAGGTTGAGACGCACAAAACCTGCCCTTCCGCTTCTGGAGACCTGCCCCCAGTAACTACGTTCATTTTTCGGCAGAATTAAAAGAAGTTTCATTCTTGTAAAGAAAATTATAAAACCCCTTTAACCGCAAAGGCACAAAGACGCAAAGAAAAAGATAAAAGCATTAAACACAAATGACACGAATGGAACAAATTACACCAATATTTTGATTTTTTTATTTGTGGCATTCGTATATTCGTGGAATTCGTGTTCTATATTCTGCTTTATAATTCTTCGTGAGCTTCGTGGTTAAAATCAGGTTTTTGTTCTTAAAAATTTTATACCCTCGCAAATGTTAATACATATACCTTCCCAGCCCCTGCCTTTTTAACAACCTTTACACATTCCTTTATTGTAGCCCCTGTAGTAAATACATCATCTACAAGAAGTATTGATTTATCTTTTACCCCGGAAGGATCAATCACTAAAAAAGCACCTTTTACATTTTCCATCCTCTCACTTCCACTTAAGCTTACCTGAGGGGTAGTATATCTTGTCCTGACAAGATTCCCATAAGATACAGGTATATCAAGATACTTGCCAATCCCTTCAGATAGAATATAAGCCTGGTCATAACCGCGCTCCTTTAATTTTTTCACATGAAGCGGGACATGGATAATTAGTTTGGGAGAGAGTTCAGTTATCTTCTCATCTAAAAATTTAAGTATAATCGAAACTAAATCCTTACCAATGTATGGTTTGTTATGATATTTATATGTAGATATAATATCCCTTACCGCCTCATTATATTGGCATACAGATAATGCCCTGTCAAATAAGGGCGGGGAGTTTCTGCATTCACCACATAAATAATTAAGACTCTCTTCAATGGGATATGTAACTTCAAATGGTATTCCACACCTCACACAAGCAGGGTTTTTGATAAACGGTATTTTATCCATACAGTTTGGACAAATAGTTTCTGCATCTCCATCATGTGAACTCTTACACAAGATGCACTTTCGGGGGAAAATTATATCAAGAAATCTTTTTAGCTGATCAAAGCGGATAAAAGGTTCTGAACTTTCCATAAACTTTTGCAGGACTTAGAATAAAATATTCAAAATAACTCCCCCTGTAGTTTCTGTAAAATCATGCTCCGTAATTTCTGGCTTGTGATGGAGGAAATGTGGTCTGAAATAATAAGAACAGTGAATTTACCAATATCTATTGAAGATTTTCTTTGATACAGTCTTGTAGTGGTATTATTTTATAGGTGTATCCCATTTTTTCTAAATCCTCTCTGAAATTACATATATGTCCATCATTTGAGATCAAAGGTAGAACAGTATTTTTTGAATAAAGAATCAAAGTTATGTCATTATGGGAAGGTATCCTTTCGTATTTAAAAGAACTTTTCCTTTCATTGAAAAATTTTCTAATTCCAGTTAGAGATAACAAATCTGGCGTGTATCGTTCATCAAGTTCAAACCAGTTTTCATATCGCATCTTATTTACTTTCTGTCTAAGCTTTTTATTAAGTTTAAGTTCTATATCTTCTGAGAACTTCTCACCATGAACGAGACCTAATTCTCGTCTGAGGTGTTCATCAGTAATACGCTGTCTAATTACCATAGAAAGCACCTCCTCGTTTGCCTCGTTAAATACTCCCAGAATAGTTCGTATCTTTATTTTTCTGTTAATTAAATATTGGGTGAGATTTCTGGTAATATCAGTATAAGGAGGGGAATCTATCACGACTAATGTCCCGTTTTTTGAATTAAGTTCAGTTTTAAAACAATAATATATTATACAATTAGCATCGTATATAACTGATTTGTAGGTAGAGAAAAAAATCAGCATTTATAGGATTAAAGTTGCATATCTTCAAGTTTGGGTAAATATCCTTTTTTAGATGCTTCCTCTTCTATATCCTCAAACATATTTTCTATATATGTGAGGTCAAGGTGAGCAAATGTAGTAAATACCCCATATTGGTTACGCAGATTTTCGATTAAAATAATAAACCTCTTTATTTTCTCTACTAAAAGCTTGTCTGAATAATCATATATTTTATTAAGCAGTTTTGCACAATATCTAAGTGTTCCGCGAACCATTATCTGATTATATGAAACAGGCAATTCTTCATAAGAAACAATAGTATCTTCTATTGTTGAAATTAAAAAATCCATAGAGATATTCAAAGGGTTAAACAAGGTAGGGGATGAAAACTCAATTTTATCCATTATAAATTCTATTAGATTATAAGTGGGATAAGTTATTAATCTATTAAATTGTAACCTCTCCCTAATGCCCATTGGTGTCATAGGAGAGAAGTCTATTTGAGTAACACAATCAGTTGAATTTGCATAACATCTATGTGGATATTCCATTGAAAGATCATTCTCAATAGTAGCTTCAAAAGACGAACTAATACTTTTATGCAAAGCGTAAGCCGACACTTGACAGCCGGTATTACTTTGATCATGTAAGGATAATTCAGCACCCATAGGTAAAAATACTCCTAAAATAAATTATTTTTAATTTTAACATTTTCCTGACAAGTTTTAAATAATAAATCCATGGTCGTCTTTACTAATAGATTTTGGTCAGCAATATCTATATCTTTATGTTTGTGAATAGCTATTCCTATCTCTTTGCCAATTAGGTCAACTGGATTAATTCTTATATCAAAGTGGTCAGTAGGTTCGCCATAGAATATCCTCGTTGAATTTCCGAGGATTTTATTACCAAGTAAGTTCTGTAAAATGTCCTTATCTTTTAAAAACTTGTCTCTTACAAATTCAGATGCGATTTTATCATCATCTCGAGTAATAGTATAGTTCAAATTTATACCAATAGCTTTTACACGCAATGGGGGTAAAAGCTGTAAAAGTTTTTCATAAATTTCTAAATTTCTTTTATCAAATGCCGAATTATTTGAATCTACATACTCTAAACGTGTTAGTTGAATTGAACTCTCAATATTTTTCGCCATATTTCTAAGCAAAATTACATTTTCTTCTAAGATTGATATAATTTCAAATAGTTTTTCTTGCCTGATACGGTCAACCCATATTTTTTGTAATGGTAGCGGGTCGTATATACATACCAAGACTAATTTTTGTTCTCTTTCGGCTATTATGGACATAAAATATATAACTATGGTTAGGTTGGATAATGAATTGTAACCTCAAAAATATCTTAATACAAAATATCGGTGAATAGCAAGAATTTCTTTATCATATTCAAAAAACTCTCCTTGCAATTTCTATAAAGTCCCGCTCCATAATTTATGAGTTATGATGAAGGGTATGATAATTAAGTATTCTTCTTAATTAATTTACCACAATATGTTGTATATATATTTGATAAATTTTGGTTTTATAACCAAGTTTTAGGATGTGCTATGAAAATGCTGTTTAATGATAAGACGATATAGTACCAAGAAAAATCTACAGTTTTATTCAAGGCAGTTTAATGGTGCGTCCTCCAAATCTATAATGAAAGGAGGGAAGACGCATGAATATACCAATAGGTAGTTACTCTTTTGATGGTCCATCCAGTTCAGCAAGTTCTTTAGAAGATCGGTCAGGTGTGTACACTATACTTTGTAAAAAGGATAATGGCGACTACATCCTGATTGATGTTGGAGAATCAGCAACAGTTAAAACCCGTGTTGAAACTCATGACAGAAAAACATGCTGGAGCAGAAATTGTAAAAGCTCACTAACAGTAGCCGTTCTCTACACACCACGTTTGCAGCAGTCTGGAAGAGTTGAGATAGAGCAAAGGATACGAGCTAAGTATAATCCACTGTGTGGTGACCGGTGATTTAAAAGGGGCGTTATTGATTTTCTATAGCGCCCCCTTCACACTTTTTATATTTATCTCCTTAAAACCTTCGTTAGCCTTACTAATTTTATTCAAAATAACTCCCCCTGTAGTTTCTGTAAAATCATGCTCCGTAATTTCTGGTTTGTGATTGAGGAGATGTGGTCATATATTATCTGGTCTATTCTTTCTTTAAGAGCTTTGAGTTCTGGGAGGATTTTTGAGAAATATGATTCATCCTTTGGAACTCTTACTTCATCAAGTCCTGATTCAAGCCAGATTTTTAAATATTCTGCCTCTGCTTCGCTCTGGCAGTCAATATAATCTTTGCCTGATATAATTCGCCAGCCAAAAAGCTCGTTTTTAATATTAATCTCATTAGCAATATGAAAAAGTTTGACTGTTTTAAGATTTTTCTGGCTGAGGATTTTTTCACTGTAAAAATCACCAAGTAGTTTATCTCCAAGTTTTTCTTTTATTGTTCTTGTTAAAAGCTCAACATCAAGTCCATCTTTTATCTTTCCCTTTTTATCAACACTCTTTGCTTTTTCTATCCTTGATTTCACCAAATCAACTACTGCACGATATACCTCAAGCTGCTCATCCTCAGTTAAACCGAGAATGTCATCCATTATTATTTTATCCAATTCACGCCTTGCTGGATTTACTTTACCGAGGGTAACATCTTCCGGGGCATTTGCCTTTAAATCTTCAAAGATGGACTGTATTTCGGGAGAGGGATATTTTTTTGCTAACTTTCTCAATTTTTGTCTTATCTCTTTTGGAAATTTTATAACAATAGGTAATTTTTCCACATCTATGCCTTCTGTTTTAAGGGCGCCTTCCCCTAAATTTACACGCCCGCCAAATTCCTTAAAGAGCATGCTCACAGTTGAAAGTAAGAAACAAAGTAATGGGAGTGTATCCCTTTTTCTTTTCGGTTTTATCTCAAACAGATTATGATCAACCTGAATACCATACTTGTTTGATACAACGGTCTGTCTATCATGGTGAATCATTGGATGAAGTATTGGCCATGGCTCACGATACTCAAGCTCATACCACATCTTTCGCGATGAGCATGTTGGTCTTTTGTTAAATCCTTTTCTTTCTCCATGTCTTATATATGAAAAAATTTTTTTGTTTTTCAGTTTTTCTTTACCTTTATTTATAAAAAGAACTACTTTTGACAAATCTTCAGGATTTATAACTACACTATTAACCTCTCTGGGACTTACAATAACCTTATTCGGTATCCACTCTCCATCTTCATCCTTATGCATCCAGAATTCCTTCTCAATGCCTTTTTCTTCTATCTCTTCTTCTGTGAGATAGAAAAACTCATTTGCTCCTGTTTTAATTCCAAATCTTACATCCGCTATCTCTTTCAATGGCACAAGTTTATCTTTACCTTTCTCGAGAATTTTAAAGAATATCTCCGGTGCCCTC
>MHDO01000053.1 GCA_001805005.1 Nitrospinae bacterium RIFCSPLOWO2_12_39_16 | reverse complement strand
AGCCCAAATCCTGATAAAGGAAGCATGAGGTATCCGACAGCAATGGAAACAGAAACGAAATTTATTGCCTTGCCCGATGTCTTCATTGTCTTAACAATTGCAGGAAGCAAATCGGTATGATTCCCCATCTCTTCCCTCAAACGGTAGATGTAGTAAATGGCATAGTCTGCCCCAATCCCAACTGCCATTGCTGAAATCGCTGCAGTTCCGATATTTAATGCAATGCCGGTATATCCCATTACCCCGAAATTAAAGATAACTGATATTAAGAGAGGGAGAATGATAAAAAGTCCTCCAAGCGGTGAGCCGAGAACAACTGAGCCTATTACAAAGACAATTCCGATAATCTGGAGTATGTTCCTGACTTTACCATGCACCATTACATGGTTAAGTGCATCTGATACAGCAAGGCTTCCGGCAGGTGTCACCTTTATATCCTTCGGAAAATTTTGTTCAACATAATTACTCACTGCCTCTATAATCTTGTCTGCAAATGCAGTTGAATCAGTTTTACAAAATGTAAGGATATTCGCCTTTTTATAGTCATAATCCACATAGGAGTCAAAATCTCCGGGGTCTCCGGACATTGAATAAACAAAGAGAAATTGAGCAATCAAATCCTGACTGTCAGGCACTGTATTAAATGCCGGGTCGTCATTATGCATTGCCTGATTCATCTTCTTTATAAAATCAACAAAAGAGATGGTCTTTCCAACCTCGGGAAATTTATTTTCAAGAAATATCTGAAGCCCCTCAATTGACTTCAGCACATCGGGTCTCTTCATATCATCAGGCTTCCCCCCCTCAACAAATAGGTTTAAGGAATTTGTCCCTCCAAAATTGCTGTTCATAATATTATCGTCCTTGATTAAGAGAGTTGATTTCTTAAAATTTGATTTGAGGCTGTTATCAACATTTAACAGGTAACCTCCGCCGGCAACAACTATTACAATTATAGAGATTATAGATAAAACGGCTTTGGCTCTGCCATTAGTAATCAGATGGCTCAATTTATCAAGGGTCATATTAAGGGGTGCAATTATAAGCCCCTCTTTTATTTCCTTGTTCTTTGGCGGTCTCAAGATTGCACGGAGTGCGGGTATAAAGGTCATCTCTATGATAAGGGCGCTCAATATGCCGAGTGCGGTGAAGATACCGAAGTTTCTTATGCTCATAGTATCAAATGTTAAGAGCGAAAGAAATGATGCAGCAGCAATAAGCCCTGCTGTAATCATAACTATACCGATACGGCTCGTGCTTTCAATTACAGCGAGCTTATTATCCCCGCTGATTGCATACTCCTCATAATATCTTTTTAATATCTGAATGGAGTGGCCGGCGGCTATGGCGAGAATTAAAATAGGAGTGGACGCATTAAAGGGATCCATCGGCACATGCATAAGCCCCATGATACCAAGTCCCCATACTACTGAGATAATTGCTGTCAACAGTGGAAGAAACATCCCCTGAAAGGTTCCAAAGACCAGATAAAGGACAATTCCGATTACAATCATGGCAAGGAGGAAGAGCTTCCCCATCTTCTGGGAATATGCAGCAAGCCATGAAAGGGCTATAGAGGGACCATTCAGATGGACACTGACTGACGAATCTTCTTCCTTTGAGACAATCTCCTTAATCCTCTTTTCTATATCAGGATAACCCTTCAGTTCCTTATTGAATCTAAAATCTGCAATAATCTGTGCAGCACTGCCATCCTTTGAGATAATTGAATTTATGAAGAGCGGGTTGCGGTAGATTTTATTTCTTAACTCATCAAGCCCCTCCTTTGTCTGCGGGATACTCTCCATCAACCGCCTTACAACCATTCCCTCTTCAGTCCCTTTTATATCCTTAGCCTTTTTTGCAGCAATGCTGAATATATTTGTCTTGATTGCCCCTGGTATCTCGTTTATCTTCTGGGTAATCCGCATGATTTTCTCAAGAATCTTTGGCTGAAATATATCCCCCTCCTTCGGAATAACACCTATGACAACTATATTCCTTCCGCCGAATATCTTATCTATCTGATTTTGTGCGACGACATAAGGGTGGCTCTGGGGGAGGTTTTTATCAGGGTCAACTTCAACCTTTAATTCCTTTATGCGGGAACCAATAAGAACTGTAACAATCGCTATTAAAATGATAACTGCAATTCTAAATCTAACAATATTTTCAACATATCTTCGCATCATAAATCCTCCATTAAAAAGGCAAGGTTAAGTTTTTCTCAACCTAAACCTTAACCTCAACCTTTTAGTTATCTTAGGATTAAATGTCCTCCATGCTCCAAAACTCTAAGCTTAGGATTTGATTCATCCCTATAGATTTCCTTCAGATGTTTTATTGGTAACCACAATGGCTCATCTGTTAAATCAAATGTCCCCCAATGTATTGGAATGAAATTTTTTGCCCTGACATCTTTTGCAACCTGTAAAGCCTCTTCTGGATTGACATGGTATGACTTCATAAACCATCTCGGCTCATAAGCGCCAACCGGAACAAATAAAACATCTATTGGTCCAAACTTCTCGCCGATTTCTTTATAACCCTCATAATAGCCCGAATCCCCAACCCAGTAGTATTTAATACCGCCATGCTCAATTAAAAAACTGCACCAGAGCATCTTGTCGGTATCAAACAAGCTCCTCTTTGACCAATGCTGGACAGGGAGGGATGTGATTTTAATATCTCCAATTTTATATTCATCCCACCAATCAAGGGTAATATGTTTTACGACCCCGATAGAGGCAAAGTAATCCTCATAGCCTGGTCCTGAGATAAAAGTTGGGTTAAATTTATCCTTTAAAAACTCTATACTCTTTGTGTCAAGATGGTCATAATGTCCGTGTGAGATTAAGACATAATCTACATGAGGGAGTTTTTCAGGCTCAATCGGGAATGGTGTCTTTCTTTTTAAGAGAAAATTTATATCCCAGAGGACGGGGTCTGTTATTATAAATTTACCACCAATTTTCATTAAGACTGTTGAGTGTCCCAGCCATACTATGTAGTCATTGCCTGCATGATTAAGACTATCAAATTCAGTTTTTACAACATTAAACTTTACATCATTCTTTTTTTCTTCCTTATAGATATTTTTTGAAAATAGCACCCAATTAAGAAAATCGGCAAATTTCCTCCTGCAATCTACACACCATGGATTCAAAAATCTTCCGTCACTGCCGTGATGAGCTTTCTTTCGGGCTATTTCTTCAATTGACATAGTTAGTTCACCCTCTGCTGATTTAAGGGGAAAATAGAGAAACAGAACTATCAATATCCAAAGGGATATGAATATCCTCATTTTTGTATGCCTTCCAAAAAGATTTTAAGTATATTATTAAAGGCATCCTCAATGGAGAATTGATTTTTCATTAATATCTCGGGCTGGATTATCATTCTAATAGCTCCAAGATACGCCATCACAGCAATCTTAGTATCTATGTCTTTTCTTATCTTACCCTTTTTTACCCCTTCCTCTAATATACCTCCTATATACTCATAAATCTCCCTCTCCCTAAACTCTTCGCATTGTCTCCATAAATCGGGTATCTCTTTTTTGATGTCAGTCATAAAGGCGCTCCCAATTATTGAGACACGGCTGGTAACTTCTGCAATTATTTTCTTGAATCTCAGTATGGGGTCGGGGATTTCCCTCTTTGCCCTTTGCAATAATTTGTCAATATCCCTGTGCATCCTTTCCTTAACAGCCCATGCTATATCTTCCTTACTCTTGAAATGCTTATAGAGAGTCTTCTTGCTTATTCCGAGGTCGGAGGCAATATCATCCATTGTAACCCTTTTAAAACCGTATTGAGAGAACCTTTTCTCGGCAGTATCTATGATTCTATTTTTCATATATTCTAAGGAAACTAAATCAGTTTTTTTAGTTTCCACAACTCTATATCTCTTTTATATTCATGTCAAGATAATTTTATGAGAAAATATTTTTATGAATATATCAAACATATTTTGCAAAGATGGCATCCTCGCAAAAAGCCTTAAAGATTATGAATACCGTCCTCAGCAGGTAATAATGGCTGAGGCTATAGCAGATAATATAAACAATAACAGCCATCTTATAGTAGAGGCAGGGACTGGTGTTGGAAAGAGTCTTGCCTATCTTATCCCATTTATACTCTGGGCAATGGAGGAAAATAAAAAGGTTGTTATCTCTACCTTTACCAAGGCGCTGCAATATCAATTGGTAAATAAAGATATACCATTCTTAAAGGATGCCCTCCGTTTAAATTTCAGTTTTGCCCTCTGTGTCGGAGGTGAAAATTACCTCTGCATGAGGAGGCTGAATCAGGCAGGCTCTCACGGACTCTTTGAATTGGACGAGACAGAGGATTTAAAGAGATTATTTGAATGGAAGGATAAAACTAAAACAGGTCTTAAGTCAGATATGGATTTTGAGCCTATGCCGAAACTGTGGCAGAAGGTGTGCAGAGAGGGGGACATCTGTTTTGGCAAAAAATGCAGTTACTATGAGAAGTGCTTCTACCAGAGGGCAAAGGCTGTTGAGAGGAAGGCACATATCCTTATAACAAATCATCACCTCTTTTTTGCCCATATTGCATTGGGCTGGAATGTCCTTCCAAAGTTTGACAGCATAGTCTTTGACGAGGCTCATCAATTGGAGGATATAGCGTCAGGCTATCTTGGAATAGAGGTATCAAACTACAGGATTAAAAATCTAATTAATACCATATCAAACCCGTTTACGAAAAAGGGGCTGATTTCGAGACTGGAATGGCTGACACCCCATACTATATCTGAGATAAACCTACTTACAAATAAGGTGCGGCGGGCAGGAGATGGGTTCTTTGGTGTCCTGTCAGAAAAATTAGATGGAACAACAAAAAGGATAAGGGTGGAAAATTTTATCCCAAATTTACTAAAAGAGCCTTTAATAAATCTATCAGAGGGGCTTAAGCCATTAATGAAATCAGCAGAGAATTATGAGGATGAAAAGGAGATACTGTCTCTGATTGACCGATGTATTACCCTCTCATCCGATATAGACAGTATAATATCTCAGACATTAACTGACCATGTATATTGGGGCGAGATAGACGGCAAGAGAATAAGGATAGCCGCCACACCAATTGATATATCATCAATTTTAAGAGAGCAGATATTTGAGAATATAAAACCTGTAATACTCACATCAGCTACACTTTCCGTTAAAGGAGATTTCAGTTTTTTAAGAGAGAGGGTGGGATTGAATAGTGGAAATGAATTGGCGCTTGATTCCCCTTTTAACTACAGAGAGAATGTCATGATTTATACACCGAATGGCATCTCTGACCCAAAGGATACAGAGGAATTTAAAAGGGATGTTATAGATTGCATAAAATCCATTCTGAATATTACACATGGCAGAACTTTAATCTTGTTCACCAGTTATGAGATGCTGAATAAGGCATATGATGCACTGAACCGTTTAAACAGTTCAAACCGCTTAAACAGTTTAAATTTTTTAAGACAGGGGGAAATGGACAGCTATAAGCTGATTGAAGAATTTAAAAATGGTGATAACTTAGTTCTTCTTGGCACACATACATTCTGGCAGGGTATAGATATTCCGGGTGATGCACTTCAATGTGTAATTATTGTGAGACTGCCATTTCAGGTTCCAGATGACCCTGTAACAGAGGCGAGGCTTGAGAAATTAAAGGAGAACGGCAAAAACCCCTTTATTCATTATCAGATACCAAATGCCATCCTCATGTTCAAACAAGGTTTCGGGAGATTGATAAGGACACAAAGTGATAAAGGGATAGTGGCGATTCTTGATCCGAGAGTGAGGACGAGGTTTTATGGGGAGAGATTTCTATCAGCCCTGCCTGATTGTGTCAGAACGGATTCTATTGAAGATATGAAGGAGTTTTTTGATAGAATAAGATAATTTCAAAATGATAAGGTATCTTTGAAAGCTGTGCGGCGGCGTTATTCTGCTATCCGCTGGAGCGACTTGTTATGCATTTGGGTTTTATTTATATGCTTTGCCATGTCCTTTCTTCATTAATGATTGGCTTTACCTCATTGCAGTCTTTCCAGTCTTCTAATGTGGATAGTATTTCATCTTCACACCTCAATTATCAACTTTAGAACAATAGCTGTTTATACTCTTGCCGATGCCCTTCAACATTGAATCGGAACGCAAGAGGCCGGGATTCCCCTGATGGGATGGGCGCAGCACACCGAAAACGCTTAAACTCACCCGCCAAAAAGCACCAGCTTTTTGGCGGGTGCAGTGACTGGTTATGCGGTAATTTTTTGTTTCTCAAATTGTTGATATGAAATATCGGGCAGGTGCGCTACCTTTTTGGCATGCTCAATAGTCATACTAACAATATTCCCCTGTAAGTCCAAATCAATGTAGATATTTTCAGAAAGTTCCCGCGTTTCTTCGATTTTATTGCCCGAAAACTCTAGCAGAGCAGTGTCCGTATCAGAAAAATACTTTATATTCATGTTACCTCCTCCCTGAATTTTCTGTCAAAAAATGCGTTATGAACAGTTTCGCCATCTTCAAGTAATATGACACGAAGATATTTACCTGAGTCTTCGATTTTTGCCCATTTTTTGATTCTTCCGTCTGATTGGATTTCACTGCGAACAGGGTTGTTTATGACCCGTTCAATCCATTCATCTTTAATATACGCCCTATCCGGCCTTTTTCGAGTATGGATGAAGTATTGTGTATATTTCATTTTTCACGCATAATATTCTCTTTTAAGTTTATTCAATATTATGATGGATTATAAAAATTAAAGGTGAGACAGTCAAGGAAAAACCTTATAAAATCGTTGAAAATGGAGATGGAATACAACATAATAGTGTTATATTAATTAGAGAATCTTTAAATTACGATGATTTATACCTATGTGTCGACAAAAAATATTTACTGTAAGGAATTCTCTGGATAAATAACTTTCAGGATTTATTTATGGAAAAGGTAATAATAATCGGTAACGGTGTTGCAGGGGCTACAGCGGCTGAGGTCATAAGAAAGAAAAATAAAGATATAAGTATTTCAGTCTATTCAGATGAGCCCTATCCATTTTACTCAAGGATAAAACTTCCTCATTTTCTTGGAGATGAGATTAAACAGGAAAATACATATATATACAATACTGATTGGTATAAAGAGAAGAGGATAGAGCTTTATTCGGGGACAAAGATAAAAAAGATAGAGCCTGATAAGAAAAGTATAGTTACAGAAAGAGACGAAAAGGTTAGTTATGACAAACTTCTCTTGGCAACAGGGAGTACAAATTTTATCCCCCCAATAAAGGGTAGAGAGAAAAATGGATTTTTTACACTCCGCACAATAGGAGATGTCCTTTCAATTAAAGAATATTCCTTGAATAATAAAAAAGCCGTTCTCATTGGTGGAGGACTCCTCGGACTTGAGGCGGCAAGGGGTTTAAGGGTGAGGGGGCTTGATGTTACAGTAGTGGAGTTTTTTCCAAGACTTCTTCCAAGACAGCTTGATGAAAAAGGTGCAAAGGTTTTACAGAGGCTGATAGAAAAGATGGGGATTAATATTGTATTAAATGCCCAATCTGATGAAGTTTTGGGAGAAGATAAAGTAGCAGGATTAAAATTGAAAGATGGAAGAAATGTTGACTGTAACCTCATCATTATTTCAGCAGGGATTACTCCAAGGATAGAGATTGCAAAAGAGGCTGGTATAAGTGTCAACAAAGGAATTATT
>MHDO01000052.1 GCA_001805005.1 Nitrospinae bacterium RIFCSPLOWO2_12_39_16 | reverse complement strand
ATAAAATAAAATTGGAATACAGCGCCTCGTCCGCCGAAAGCGGGTCGTGGGATATAATATACACAAGGGAGCCTCATTGGATAATCGGTGAGAAGTTACCTCTACGAGAAAACGGATTAATATCTCACAGCATTACCGTTTTAAAGGAAGATATTGGGAAGACATTAGAAATTCGCACCAAGTATTCAGGAAGAGGGACGCTAAAAGTTTCAAAAATCGTAATAAAAAAACGTATTGCAACGAATGCTATATTAATAAGGGCGCTCATCGGCGGAATTATAGCTTTTTTGTTTTATTTAGTATCTGTAAGATTCATGCCTCTCATAATTGGATATCTTAATCTCGGTTTAAATTCGGTCATTCTCTTTCTTCGTTCCGTCACAGCACACATTCTATCCCCACTGCTTTCTGGTCTGACCAGGGAAAGTAAAATCAGATATCTTTCAACGATTGTGTTAATTGGCTTTATATTATCATTGGTTTTTCACTATTTTATTAGATTGGGATATTATCATTTGGAATACCCGTTTACCTCATTTTTGCATCATCCAATAAATATCTTTTGCGATTTTTATTCTGTATTTGATGTTTGGGCACGCTTTAAATTTAATAGTACTTTTAATCAAATGTATTTTCCCTTCACTTATTTAATTATAGACTTATTCACTAAATTAAAATCGCCATATAACGCCGTTATTATACACTCATTACTGTTCAGTGCTTTTTTTGTAATCTATGCTTACCAAAATTTATCTCTTACTATCAAGACGGAATCTTTTAAAAATGTGGTCATTTGCTCTTTCATGTCCTATCCCTTTATTTTTACACTTCATACGGGGAATATTGAAGCTTATGTGTTTGTGTTCCTTGCCTTATTTATTATCACGTATCATAAGACAAGATTCAGTACATTGTTTTTAGCAATGGCCATCTCAATGAAGTTATTCCCCGCAGTTTTTTTGATTCTTTTAATATCCGATAAAAAATACAAGGAAATAATTTATACATTGTTTGGAGTAATTATATTCACAATGGTACCATTGTTATTTTTTGACGGCGGATTTAATAAAGGCATCGGTAACTATTTGACTAATTTTATTGCCAACCTGAAATGGTATTCACAGATGATGGTAATAGATGGTGTAGGAAACATATTCGGGCATAGTTTGTTGACTGTTATCAGAATAATATTCGCTCCAATAATGCCGCCGATACAATCCATACTAAAGCCCTACCTTTTATTTGCCTTTATATCCTTTGGAGTTATAACGGCATGGATTGTTTTCAAAGAAAAGATTTTTTGGAAAAAGGTGGCGCTTTTAGTTCTTTCCATGAATCTCTTGCCTTATGTTTCAACAGATTATAAGTTGATGCATTTGTTTATACCATTATTTCTATTTATAAATTATCAAGAAAGGGACAAATGGGATTTTGTTTATACAAGTTTTTTCTCTTTGTTATTAATTCCAAAAAATTATTTTTCACCTTTTAGCTTCAGCGCCGTTTTGAACCCGATTATAATGCTTTTTATCTTATTGTTGATTATTATGTCTAAAAAGGAAGGTGAGGCCAGATGAAATTAATTATTCTCTCTCCGGTTTACAATGATTGGGAATCCGCAAAGGAACTTCTGTCTTTAATCAATGATGAGCTCTCTCGTGCAGCCTTAACAGCCGAAATATTATTTGTCGATGACGGGTCTGATCAGCCTCAGCCTTCATCCTTTAATATGGTCAAGTTATCTGCAATACATTCGGTACAAACGTTACAGCTGAAAAATAATGTAGGGCATCAGCGTGCAATAGCTATTGGCATGTCCTATATTTATGAAAAAAAAGCCTGTGACGCAGTTGTTGTAATGGATTCGGATGGCGAGGATAAGCCAAACGATATTGTACGCTTAGTGCGCGCATTGGAGGCAGAGATCCGGCCATGCATCATATTTGCAGAGCGCGTCAGCCGCTCTGAAGGTATGAAATTCAGTTTATTTTATCATTTATACAGATGGCTATATGCTAAATTCACCGGGCATAAAATCCGATTTGGCAATTTCAGTATTTTGTCGTTTTCAATCCTTGGAAGGATAGTGGTCGATCCGAATCTCTGGAATCATTTTGCCGCTAGTGTATCTCGCTCTAAACACTTGCTCAAAACCATACCATCAAATCGCGGCAGTCGGCTTTTCGGTAAATCCAAACTAAACTTCACAGCTTTGGTACTGCATGGGTTATCAGCAATGTCCTGCTATAATGAAATAATCGCAGCACGTTTGCTATTTAGCACACTTATGTCCATTTCTTTTTTTCTTGCTGGAATTGTTGCGATTGTTGCGATAAAGCTTTTTTCTACTATGGCCATTGCCGGCTGGGCAACATACACGATTGGGATATTAACCATCATCTCATTGCAGATATTATTAATAAGTCTGACTTTTATGTTCACATTATTGGGTAATCGCAAAAATCAACCGTTTATTCCATTACGCGATTATGCGTACTTTATTGACAGGCTTAAAGATGAGAATGACCGATAACGGTATTCTGCATCAATATATAGGCAAAGAACTTGATTTATTTGCTGAAGCAATCAATTGGAAATTATACATATCCGCTAAAATCATCCCTCTTTTAGGGCATGACGTCATGGAGGTTGGTGCGGGAATAGGATCGAATACTATTGCGCTTTGCAGTGTAAATCAAACACGCTGGTTGTGTATCGAACCAGACGCTACCTTGCTGACAAGACTTACAAATAAATTAAATAGTCATCCCGCGCTCTCCATGGTTGAAACAAGACTAGGGACTATCGATCATATTCATGATAATGAATTTTTCGATACCATACTTTATATAGACGTTTTAGAACACATAAAGAATGACAAGTTGGAATTAGAGAGAGCCGGTAAGTTCTTGAGGCATGGTGGAAGATTAATTGTAATATCACCGGCTTATCAATGGTTGTATTGCCCTTTCGATCACGCTCTCGGTCATTTTCGCAGATACTCGAAAAGGACGTTATCAGCATTGACCCCACCGAGCCTCACATTGGAAAATATTCATTATATTGATTCCGCGGGGTTGATTGCTTCAATGGGAAATTTTCTGTTCCTTCGTAAAGCATTGCCTACCGCAGGACAAATCAGTTTCTGGGATAAATTCTTAGTGTCAATTTCAGTAAGATTAGATACGGTCCTTCGTTACAAGTTCGGGAAAACAATTATTGCGTTTTGGAAAAAGGATTAAATATATTTTGAATAATACAATGATCGGGCGCGAACAATCCCACTTAGAGACTATGTATACCGTAATCCGACAAAATAAAAAGCTTGCCTTATTGTTACTGGTTAATTTTGTCTTTTTAGGTATAGTATTTTTCTATTCCGACAGTCTTACAGCAAAAAAGATTATCAATGCCGAATACGGTAATATTAATTTTGATAATCGGTCTCCTGACCCAGCCTTATCAAAAATAAAAGAATATAAAGTAGATGGAAAGTCGGAGGCAAAGAGTATCTCTATTAGTTTTGAAATGAAAGCCCTGGATGATTATTATGACAATGTATTTCAAACGGCGGATGACCCTTTAACAATGAGGCTGGAGTTAAGCCATCCTAATACTTTGAGCCTGATAGTCGGAAATGATAAAGCGGCAGTCAATATTTACAAGATTACAGATAAATTTGAATTAAACGTTTGGCATAAGGTGGAGGTCAATGTAAGCGAGGATAAGGTTGCCGAAATTGTTTTAGATGGTCAGAAAATACTGACTTTTACGGATAAGAGTATCAGCTACGATATTTCTGATATCGCTGTAGGCACAGGATATAATAAATTAAGGGGTTTCCAGGGGGAGATAAAGAATTTCCATATCAATTACGAGCGTTATCAGCGGGTGTTCATCTTCGAGCTCATCGTCTTTTTAACGAACCTCTTAGTAGTTATAACTGTACTGATCTTTGCATATAAACTACTTGCCGCCTCCCACGAGACATCCCTGCATCCTATCAGTCCAATGGTTTCTGAGGTTTTATTTATTCCTGGGGTCGCAATAGTAATCGTTCTTACGGGCTATATTGCCGGTCTCATCCTGCACCGCACCTCAAATTGGTATACCTTTCTACTGCTGGGTTTTGCAGCGACTTTTTTTCAGTACTTCTATTCAAAGGTCTTTAACTCCGGGGTACCATCTAATTTTGTCAAGCTCGTAAGGATTTTAGCGGCTTTCAGTTTCTTTGCTGCGGTCGCCTTACTCGTATTCAATTCAGCCAATGTCCTTACCAAAGCCATGTCTATGCTCGTGATCCTCTGCATAGGGATTGCGATACTGTATACACTTGCTTATTCGGGATATCTGCCTATATCTCTGAAAGATGAGAAAAAGAGGCTCTTCTTTACATTAACCCTTATTACATTCTCACTGTTGTCATGGTTTGCCATGCTCGACCTGCCCAACTGGCACCAATTCTGCAAATCTTTGATAGAGCGGCCTGTCATAACCTCCATCTTCTTTTTTTTCTTCACAGGCATCGTCCATCGTTACTTATTTAAGGTCACCGATGCACCTTTACCGCCCGCATTCTCGGTGGTATACACAAAGTTGAACCGGAGCATAACGATCCTCCTTATCACTTCCGCACTGTTTATATTTTTTCTTATGAGTTTCAGGTATGACACGTTTTTCGCCGGAACCTCCGAAGGGCACTGGGAATATTTCATCGGTCCGGTACGCAATGTAAAAAATGGTTCATGGCTTCTGTGGGATACGCCGAGCCAGTATGGTTTTTTGAATATCCTTGCTGCCAGTCTGCTGCCTTTCAAATCACCTTGGGAATCTTTTTATGTCCTCCAGGGTATCTTGCTTTTTCTTGCCTCAGTGATGGTATTCAGAATTTATCTTGCTAACAGATCGCTGAGGAATAGCATCTTTTTCGGCTTTTCAGTTACTTTTTCAAGCCTTTTTTTCGCGGACCCTGACCTTATCGGCCCATATCTTTTTCCCTCATCGAGCGTGATACGTTTTTTTTGGTGTTACGTACTGCTGTTCTTCTTGCTTCATGCCTATATATGGTCCAGTATAAGCCTGAAAAAAATGGTTTCTCTCGGTACTATTCTTTGGCTCTTAAGTTTTTTGTGGTCATCAGAGAGCGCCATTTACAGCTCCGCAACCTTTTTCCCCGCAATCTTTACAGCAATTTTGCAAGACTATTATGAAAAGTTGAAAAACTCCGGAAAAACAGGTCATTTGTTTAAACACATATTTCTGTATATGTCTGTCCCATTCCTCTCTTTTACGGTGCTCATCTGTGCCATAATGGCATATTACCGGCTCAGACTTTCACATTTCCCTGATTTCTATGCCTTTGTAGAACACGGTTTTGCATACGCTGGGGGCTTCGGGTCCGTTTTTCTCAATCCTTCCGGCCCGGTTTGGGTGCTATTCCTTCTATTTTGCGCCATGTTGATCGTAACGGTCAGGCTGGCTCTTAAAGAGCCGTATAGCAGGTATTTGGTGCCATTGGTGGGAGCTTGCGGATGCCTTTGGGGTGTCAGCAGTTATTTCATAGGCCGGGCTGTGCCGAATAACGTGACCGCTATTTTGCCAATACTCGGCTTTATCGCGATAATCGCCTTGGATTCGGCGGAGGCCGGAGGCCCTGATCCCTCGCACGTGATCCTGAAGGCCGTTACTGTCCCACTTTTTACACTCATTTTGATGACGAGTTTCGGTAATATGGACTTTGTGGACAAACTGAGGAATTTTCAGTCTCTGACGGTCGATGTTTCGCAGAAAGTCCGCGCAGCCGGGCCTGATTTGCAGGAATTAATGGAGCAGACAAATATTCGAGATACGGATCCGGTCGTTTTTTACGGAAGCGCGGCAGCGGTGCCGCGCTGGAAGATCGGGAATCAATTTGTGCTTAGCGACAAAACCTGGATGCCAAACCCCTTGCAGCTTATCGAGGAGCCAATGGGAGAAAGGCGGCGTAGGACCTATATACGCCGTTTTATGGAGAGGTATAAAGGAGGGGGCTATTTTATACAGGCTAAAGGCGAGGCAGAAGACAGAGTCGCGAATTGGCTTAACATTATAGATAAAACCCACAGGCCTGTCCGGGTTTTCGAGAACGATAAGTGGAAAATAGTTTATTTTGAAAACCGCTAAACAGGAAATGCGAGGAATGGAATGCTGAATATATCCTGCCTGCTCTCGGATAACAGAAACAACCCAAAGGAACTGCTGAAGGGCATTTTAATCACTCAGTTTGTTGTTTTAGCATATAATCTTATCTTCTTTAACAGATACTTCTCTGTCACAGAGGGGTGGTTTTCAGTATACGCCGAGCAGATTAGGCGGGGTCTTGTCCCTTACATCGACTTCCATTTTATACTGCCGCCTTTATATCCCGCTACCATTGCATTGTTCATAAATATCTTCGGGGGAGATTTAATTTATCTCAGGGTCATGGGCATTGTTTTAATGCTGATACTATCTCTTTTTACATTCCTCCTCATGTCGCGCCTCTTTCCCGCGTATATCGCTTCGATAGTCACGGTAGCCGGGGTTATCTATTATCAAGCCGGGACAGCGCATATTACATACGACTTTATACAGTTCTTCACGACCTATGTGCTGATATCTACATATTTCGTATGCCTGTATTACAGTTCATCATCTACGCTGAAAGAGGGAGACCGGCGGCTAAAAGGGTTTTCGTATCTCATTATAGCCGGTTTTTTTTGCTCGATGGCCCTCCTGATAAAACAAAGTAACGGCATTGTATTACTCTTTATACTG
Source organism: Nitrospinae bacterium RIFCSPLOWO2_12_39_16 (assembly GCA_001805005.1). GTDB lineage: Bacteria > Nitrospinota > Nitrospinia > UBA9942 > UBA9942 > UBA9942. The sequence continues at coordinate 16,614 of MHDO01000052.1, read as the reverse complement.
ACATCTACAGTTCTTCTTATAGATATCAAAAAAGACATCCTCCATCAGATAAAATCAACTGGTGCTTTTTTAGCCGGTGCTTCTTTACCCTTATCCGTCCTATTTTTCTGGCTTTATAGGAATGGCGCTTTATCTGCCTTTATCAACCAGACGTTGATCGGGGCGAGTAAGTCAAAGGGGTCTATATTGCCAATACTAATAGGCTGGATCCCACGGATAATATACCTGGATCAAATAGCGAAGTTCCTGTTTGTATCCATAGTAGTTTACAGCCTTGGCTACAGGTATTTTATATGCTCGATCAATTTCGAAGAACTACATGGGAAGCTCAGGATTGATCCCAGCAGAAGTATATGGGTCTTTTTAACGATAATGGGCTTTGCTCTGCTCGCAATTTTTCTGCCGCTCTCAGGTGTCGAATTATCAAAGCAGATTACAGAGAACCAATATTTCATTTTCGTCTTTTACTCGATTATAATAACCGTGCTACTTTGTTCCTTTATTTTTATGGCATTATACATTGTGTCCCTCTTCTTCCAACAGGCACTTGCCCTGTACAATGTCGATGTCTTTATTATTTCAATGACATCGCTCGGCTTCCTCCTCGGCACCGCGACCTCCGGGGGGATTGCAGAGGCCGGTTCATTCCTGGGTTTTAGCATGATTCTGGGATACTTGATATATCTGAATTCCGCCTACAGATTTGGGAACTACTTTTTCATAGCAATCGCTTTTTTACTTATAATATTTTGTGCATCACGAAAATACACCGCTCCTTACTCATGGTGGTGGATTAAAGAGCCTGATATAAGGAAGGCTGTCTTTAAATCCCAGCTTCCGGAACTTAGGGGGTTTTATTTATCTGAGGATACAGTGAAGGTTATCCAGGGTGTAACAGGCATTATAAAAAAATATCCCGTTCCCGGAGATGATATTTTTACATTTCCGAACATACCTTTATTCTATTTTCTAACAAACAAGCTCCCTGACAGGTTCATTTTCATCCATTGGTATGACGTGCTACCGGATGATCTGGCAATCAAGGAGGCTGAAAGAATTATTGCAGCTCCGCCGAAGATTATTGTATATCTAAAGCTTAAGGAAGAGGTCGCTCTTGGACATGAGCTTCTTTTCCGTGGTGGAAAACAAAGCGGGCAAAGAGCTATTATCAAGTCAATAGAGTGGCTAACGGGCGAGGGAGGTTATTCCCTTGAAGGATCTCATTCTGTCCCCGATGGGAATACTATGGAAGTATGGATATTGAAAGACTTTGGTACATAGAGTGACGTCACTAAATAACACTTATTGGCATTGCATATTCAAATTATATCTACTTTAAAAGGAACTTGGACAGATGATACTCAGTGATAAAAAAATCGGACTGTTGCTGTTCGGCACCTTTATCTTATTAGGTGTTGTCATTTTTTATTCCGAAAGCCCGACAACAAAAAAGGCCATAAAAACCGAATATTCCAATATAAATTACGATTACCATTCGAATGATCCATGCATTTCTAAGCCAAAGGAATTCAGGTCTGATAAAAAGTCCGAGCCCAAAAATATCTCCATCTATTTCGATGTGAAGGCCCTGGATGATAATTATGGTAATGTGTTTCAAACGGCTGATGACCCTTTAACAATAAGACTTGAATTAAGCCATCCTAATACTTTGAGCCTGATAGCAGGAAATGATAAAGCTGCAGTCAATATTTACAAGATTACAGATAAGTTTGAATTAAACGTTTGGCACAAGGTGGAGGTCAATGTAAATGAGGATAAAAAGATTGAGGTCGATATAGATGGGCAGAACATGCTGTCTGTTGTTGATAAATCAATCATGTACAATACATCTGACATTGCTGTGGGCAGTGGTTATAATAAATTAAGGGGCTTCCAGGGTGAGATAAAGAATTTCCATATCAATTACGAGCGTTATCAGCGGGTGTTTATCTTCGGTCTCATCACCATATTAACTAATATATTGCTGGTCATATCTGCACTGCTCCTGTTCTATAAGCTCTTGGTATGTAATGATGACGAAGGGTTATACGTGTTGCTTCAGAGCCAACATCCAGTCCCTGCTCAATATCTTGAAGCCCAAAGGAAAAGAATACGGATAATAGGTTTATTGGTCGGTGTAGGGTTTTCATTGTCATTCTGCCATTATTTAGTATTGAGCTATTTCGGTTTCCATGAGAATGTGTTTGATTATCTGCTTAGCCCTAATGGTCTTTTTGATGATTTCACACAAGTATCCAGTTACGTTCATGACAATAACCCTTATGCCTTAAAAGCTGGTTTCGCCAGCCAGTTTCCTTTCCTGTACCGGCTGGCTTCGATTTTTGCAGTCTTGCCTGGAAGTCTGTCAATTTTCCTATACCTCCTTATTTTCTTTATATTTTTTATCATATACTGTTGGGGGAATATCCCATTTTCTGATAATGCGACTATTATAAAAAATGTATTTATCTTTTCTTTCCTTACCTATCCGTTCTTATTTTGCTTGAACAGGGGTAATTACGAATTAATACTTTTCATCTTCCTTGCAATATTCATTTATCTTTATGAGGAAGGAAGGGTTTATAAAAGTATACCTTTCTTATCAATGGCAATAGCATTGAAGTTGTTTCCGGCCATCTTTATAATACTTCTTTTGTCTGATAGGAAATACAAGGCTGTATTTTATACTCTTCTTTTAGCATTTCTTATAATGGTAGCGAGCTATGCTTCTTTTAAAGGTGGAATATTGGTGAACCTAAAACTCCATATGTCTAATCTGCAGCTCTACAACGAAGACTATGCTATAGGGAATGGAGGTCTGGGATATTGCAACAGTGCTTTCTGTGGAATGAAAGCTATTGTCGCTTACTTCCACCCAGAATCTTTTCATGCCTTTGTTAAATTGTTTTTTAAACTATACACTTGGTCCACACTGCTTTTTTTTACATTGATTTCAGCATATATGTTTATAGAGAAGAAATATTGGAAAAAAGTGACGCTCCTGGTATTTTGCATGAACATTTTGCCGCACGTTTCAGCGGATTATAAACTGATCCATGTATTCATACCCCTATTCCTGTTTATTAACAAAACTGAAACCGACAATCATGACCTTTCATTTATAGTGATATTTTCCTTGATGCTTATATCTAAAAGTTATTATTATTTCCAATTTGAGCCTTCGCTTCAGATCGTACCATATGTGGTAAATATAGCGGTTATCCTGAACCCGATAATAATGGGAATAGGAGTGTTTACGATTGTTTTTAGTGGATTGGGTACCTGGTACTATACACGCCAAGCAAGGAGTTTATGCCAACAGGAAAAAAAGATAGTAAAGGGAGTATAATTAGAGAATAGGCGAAAGTGTCTACCAGTTTCTATGCAATTTTATCATGGAAGTCGAGATATATAGGATGGTTCTTACGAAAAAAACTGCTATTATAGTCCCCTGCTACAATGAGGCTAAAAGGCTTAATCGAGATGCATTCCTTGATTTTCTTAAGGGGGATAAAAACCTCCATTTCTTATTCGTAAACGATGGGAGCCGAGATACTACCCTTGACCTCCTCATCTCGCTTCAGAAGGCCAATCCCACTCAGATATCTTATCTCAACCTTGAAAAAAATTCCGGGAAGGCTGAGGCTGTGCGGCAGGGGTTAATGAAAACGCTGGAGCTGGATTATATAAACATCGGTTACTGGGACGCCGACCTCGCCACCCCCCTGTATGCAATAAATAATTTCTGCAGAATACTCGACACCTCTGATAATAATTTGGTAATAGGCTCTCGCGTGCGGTTGCTCGGTCGAACAATAAAAAGGCATGCCATGCGGCATTACATGGGAAGGGTCTTTGCCACGTTTGCGAGCTTGGTCCTCCAGATACCTATCTATGATACCCAGTGCGGGGCTAAAATATTCAAAAAAACTGATAGCTTGAAGAAGAGCTTGAAAAAACCCTTCAGTGTCAATTGGACTTTTGACGTCGAACTTCTGGCGAGGCTCGCTTTAATCGAGAGGGCACGTGGGGTTAAAGAGCCAGAAAGCACATGGGTCGAGTATCCGTTAGAAGAATGGGCTGATGTAAAAGGCTCAAAGGTCGGATGGAAGGATTTTATCTCAGGTGGGCTTGAGTGCCTGAAGATATTCAGCCTCTTGCATCTTCCTGGAAGAAAAGACCGTTATTTGGCATCCCTGATAGATTAAACTATTTATCTTTTTTATAATTATAGTCAAATAGGCGAGCAAGGGTTATTATGCTGGAATTTATATATGTTACAGTGGTGGCTTATCTTTTCCTTTCCTTTACAGGTATAGGAATTTATATCCTTTTAACCCCTAATTTTTTGAGAAACCCGGTTATCTTCCCTTTCCTTATGCCAGTTTGCGGATTGTTGCAACTTTCTGCAATCTCCGCCTATATAATCTCTTTTAATTTGCATATCATTTATTCAAGTTATATTTCCGTATTTGCCGGAATTATAACACTCAGCTTATCTCTGAAGTACAAAAAGGATCTAATTTTGAATGGGATTGAATCCTTAAAACAAATGAGTCTCAAATATTTATTGGGGTCAATCCTTGTGATTGCAGCATTAATAATTGTACTATCCCCAACGTTTGAGGGAAACTTTTTGACTACACCTTATAGGATAGGCATTGACCAGGTTGGATATACTGAAACGGCTCAATTTCTATTTAAAGACGGAACATTGAGGAGTGCTGAAATAGAAATAATGAACCAATTAGATACAAAAGATATAGTTGCTGCAAAGAAAAATAATATTTACGCCCTTAAGTTTAATTCCTATGTAGATTCAGAGTTTCTTCTTAAAGCGCTTCGCTGGGGATACTCGGCGATTCTTGCAAATTTAACTTACATAACCGGGCAGGATAACGTGTTGCGCGTCGCATTTATCGGCCTCATTTTTAATTATGCATTGATTTTTGCGCTGACATATTTTTTCTTTTTTTACTTCTTTGAATACTCATACATCTTCTCCCTTCTCGCATCTTTGGCCTTGCTTCTGAATTGCAACCTGCTCAATATTTATTACGAAGGCCAGAGTGCCCAAATATTTGGAATGCCAGTATTCCTGATCATGCTGCTCGTGTTCTTGTGGTTGAGAAGGGATGAGCCGCGGTTGAAAAGATTGCGTTTTTTGGATCTATTTTTTGACAAGGAAAATCTTCAACAAATATTCCTTGTTGCTTTTCTGACCGCTGGCCTTCTTAGTATATATAATGAATTGATTTTTACTTTTATTATATTTCTTGTTCTTGTAATGTTTTTTGACATTATTTTAACGAGAAGGGTTAAGCTTTATTCGACTATACTAATTGTGACATCAGTTGGGATAGGATTTTTAATAGTTTTACCGTTCAGCTTTAAATGGCTGTATTTTATTATCGCTCATCTAAAAAATGTAGGAATTGCCGGATGGTGGCAGCCAAAATGGGCATTCCCTACAGAAATACTCGGCATATCAGATATATTTGCAAACAACCCCAAAATGGGCACTGATTTGCAGATTAGGTCGAAATGGGATTTATTGTTAAATATTATTTTATCGGAACTTATCTTAACTGTTGTTCTTGTTTATATATCGAAAGCCAAGGATGTGGATAAGTCTTTCTGGTTGTCGGCGCCTTTTTTTATCTCTCTTATTTTTATAAAAAATAGTTATGTTGAACATATACATAATTATCAATATATGAAGGCTTATACAATTTTTTTGCCCCTTATTTTTGTTTTAGTATTTGCTTCGCTAAGTTTTTGTTCAAGGTCTAAGTCGAGGCTAATTGAATATATGGTTAAATCGGCAAGGTACATGATGATTTTATTGATAATGGCAAGCGGTTTGTTTTATATAAACAAATATAAACAAGAGAGAGGATATGTTACAAGGGACATGTTTGACCTTGCTACATTAAATCAAAAAGTGGATATTAATTCCTATGCACTCATAACTCACAGGTTGAGGATGGATGAATACATGCTGGCACCAATTATTCCTCTGAATTGGTTGAACCTGAATTTTTCAGGAAATATTCCGAATATTAAGCCTCATTTGAACAAGCAAGTGGCTATTTTGCTGAAAAAAGAAGATCTAAAATGTAGTGTTTGTATAGTGAAGAAATATTCAGATTTTATTGCATACGAAAACCCCTCTTTTATAATCATTGACACGAAAAGGTTATTGAAGGAGTCTTACGATGAGAAGCTGGATAAATGCGATCTTAGTTATTATCTGAAGTATTTCGGTGGATTAGAGTAATTAAAGGTAAGCATGAGGAACACATAGTAAATGAAAATTAGAATATCAATCAGAACTTTTTTTGTACTATTTATTGCATTGGTGTCATGCTTGTTATTGCTGAGACAGGTTCATATTTCTGCCGACAGTTTCAAGTTCAAAGAAGTGAAAAGAGGGGATCATATTAATGTAAATTATGACAACCGTTCTGGAGATTCCGCACTATCAGCTATAAAAGATTTTTCAGAATCGGTTAAATCTGAATACAAAGAGGTTGAGATCAGTTTTGATGCCAGGCTTTATTCTGTCCATAATTGGCAGGATATCTTTCAAACGGCACCGTCCAACACCGGCATAAGGATGGAGATTGCTGAGCCAGCAATATTGAGCCTGGTTGTCGGGACCAAAAATTCGGATGGGTATAGAGGCTTTCTCTTAACAGATTCTCTGAGATTAAATAAACGATACTCAGTTAGGGTTTTGGCAGATATAAACAAACATTTAAGAGTATGGCTGGATGGCCATGTTATACTTGATATAATTGATCCGAACTTTGATTATGATATTTCTGAGATAGCAGTGGGGAGTGGATATAGTAGAACACGACCTTTTGATGGAGAACTAACTAACTTTAGAATCAAATATAAACTTTTTGAGGAGAATAAAAATGCCCATTTAACTATAATATCTATTAAAATATTTCTTATACTTTGTATTGGAGTTATTTCGCTTTTAATATTGCTGGGGATAAATCAATCAATTAGAGAGTATATTAAAGTCAACAAGAAAAAGGCTGTTTTGGCTCTATCCATTGTTCTAATTGTAGATGTAATGGTATTAACGTCACTTATAATTTATAATAACGCGTTCGAATATAAAAAGATAGGAAGTTCAAAATATGCGAATATTCATTATGACAACCGCTCCAATGACCGGAAATTAGCGGAAGTAAAAAAATATCAAGAATCAAGAAGATCTGATGCAATGGATATGAGGGTAAAATTTAAAATGAAGGCTTATTCAGTTTCTGAATGGAACAATATCTTTCAAACGGCACCAGTAAATACCGGGATTCGTATGGAGCTTTCAAAACCGTCAACATTAAGTCTATTAATTGGAAGTAGGGATTCTGCAATATTTAAGGCCTTTGACCTCACAAAAATTTTAACCTTTAATGAATGGCATAAAGTAGAGATTGAAATACGAAAAAATAATGATTTGAAGATATTTTTTGACAATGAACCAATAGTTAGTACCTTAATAGGCAATATAGATTTTGATGTTTCTGATATTGCAATTGGCACAGGGTTTAGTCGAATGCGACATTTTGATGGAGAACTATCGGATTTTGAAATAAAGTACGAGTTGTTCCAGAAGGCTGGTATAAGTACAATATTTTTGTTGTCTGCATTGAGAATGTTGGTGATATTTTTCTTTATTACAATTTCTTATCATGTTATAGTTTCAAATCTTCCTGATTAATGCATAAGGTGGTTTAATGAAAAACAATGTTCAGCACTTCATAGAGGCTATTAAGAATAAATTATTTTTGTTTGGAGTTCAACTAATATTATCTTTTTTTGCCTTAGGTATATGTTCATGGAATACAGTATCGTCGGTAAAAGAGTTACTGTTAACCGATCATAGCTTTGAAATTTTCCCCTGGGTTTTTATCTTTTTTCATCCAGCAGAAAGCAACCTGATTAATTATGTTTTCTTGTGCATTATTCTTGGGTTGTATAGTCTATTCGTATACCTGATACTTAACAAGAAGAATACGGAACTGATACAAAATTTAGAGCAAGAAAGAAATTCGTATTCTTATTTGATTCTGTTTGGTTCCGCTATTTCTTTAATTCTTATACCATTTTTGTCCGTAGCACAACGTATCATAATATCCTTTGTCGTTTTCCTTACCCCTTTATTTTACTTATTAGTTCCAGTGTTGCCAAAAAAAACACTTAGTATATTAGCTTGGATCATGCTGTTTCTCATTTCTTTGGAACCTTTCTTTGTCATTAATGGTCCGGTTTACTTGATGAATGAATATCAAGATATCTATGGCATAACACGTATAAAAGGTGAGGATGTAAATAGTAGAGATTTTTTAACATATCTAAATGATAATAAAATTGATGACGTATTGAAGGCGTTTGATGTTTTAAAGAGCGAGATCGGTATATCCGGTAATATTTTTAATGAATTGAAGAATATAAATATAAATCCACTTCAACAATTTGTCATCTTTATGACAGAAGGTAATGAGTTGTCTTGGAAAGAGTCTTTAAAAAAGTTACGGGAGAATTCTGACGTAAGTTATGGAGACGAAAACTATAAAGACTTCTTTGAGAAATTAAAAACGCTCGATCTCGAAAAAGTAAAGAAGTTTTATCTTTATAACGAACTCGAATATTCCCATCAAAATATGGCAAGGGGGCAAATTAACCATATTGGACATATCTTAAATCCGATAAATGAATATGCAATAGGCAAACCCCTAAAAGATATATATATGCAATATGGTTTAGGGTGTACTTTTATTTTTAAGTGGACCATGGAGCTATTTGGCGAAGCATCTATTCAAGATTTTTATAAATGTTATGCCTATTATATAGTTTACTTTATCATATTCTTAGCTATGCTTTATCTCATTTTTAAAGATTGGCTATATGTTTTAGGAGGCTTTTCCTTCCTGTGTCTTTCGTTTTTTTTTCAAGGATACATCGCTTTTATTCTGGCACCCGGGATAATACCTGTTATACATTTTTTTGATGCGTCTGCAATTATACTGATGTTCATGTTTTATAGGCAGGGCAGACTTGCTTATTTGTGGGGGGCAATGCTTCTTGCAATTTTAGGTATTATAATAAACCGCCAATTTGGAAGTATGCTGATGGTTTCTCTTTTGATATCAACCCTCTTATACATTATAGAAAACAAGGAAGGTAACAATAGAAGTCTGTGGCTGCTAAATTTGGCAGCAGTATCCATATTAAGCCTCCTCGTTTTTTATCTGTCAATGGGAGGTACTTCTGACGACACATTTCACTATTTCCTGATAGGGCTCTTTTCATGGCCCGCTAAGCCTATCATCATTTTTTTCACAATATTGTATTTAGTTGCCTCATATTTATTAATGTTTTATTTGAAAGAAGAAAAGTTCTATTTCAAATATATCTATCTATTTGTTTTTGTTTACACTCAATGTTTATTCGTTTATTATTATTGGTCCGGGCTCACCAATCATTTGCCCACTGTTTTACCTTTTGCTGGGTTACAATTAATGCTGATGTTGTTTATTTCTGAAACGATTTTATTTAAAGACAAAGAGGTTTTGAAGAAAGGTGTGAATTTTATAGCGAATTTGATGCCATTTGTGTTGATATTGTTGATTTCAATTTCTGTTTTTAATTTCTATAAAGAAAAAAGGAAGGTTTATAAAATTTTTACCAATCATAAGACCTATAAATGGGACATGGCAAGGGCAAATCTCATAACTACCATTGATACTGACCTTATCAGAGAGGGCATTAATTTAATTCATAAATTTGATGAAGGAAAAAAAGGTATATATATAATATCAAAATATGATAATCTAATACCCTTTCTGGCAGAGCGATATAGTCTAATGCCTTATTTTGAGATGAATTGGCACCTTTTTACTGATAGAGAGGTAAATGATGCGATAGATAGAATAAGAACAGGTCAGCCTCAGTACATATTTGTTGACACAAATTTCGACCAGGAAACCATTACTGACCCCTGGTCAAAGATTTACACCAATTACCAGGATAAGAAAGAGAGGACTTCCCGGATCGGGCGGTATAACGAGTTGAAAAAGATATTCACTGATATTAAAGCGGATTATGCGCATGTTGAAACTGGCAAACTGCTTACTGTGTATAAGAAAAAGGCATGAATAACTTAATAAAAAAGTATATAGACACTACTGTTTTATTTACCGGTCTGCATCAGTTTTGGAAGCTCATCTCCGGTCTTTTAACATTGATTCTAATACCTATGTTCTTGACAAAAGAAGAACAAGGCTATTGGTTTACAATAATGAGCATGGCAACATTGGTTATGCTGGCAGATTTAGGTTTTTCGAATATAATCATGCAGTTTGCTGCCCATGAGTTTGCTTTTTTGCGATTTGATGACAATAGAATTACCGGGAGCGAGCAACATTTAAATAGACTGGCGACTTTTTTTGTTTTTAGTATCAAATGGGCTCTTGGTGTCCTCTTTATAGCCTTCCCGATCATATCAGTAATAGGTTTTTTTTTCTCTCGCAAAAGGATGGAGCCGTTAAATGGTTCCTGCCCTGGGTAGTATACCTGCTCGGAGCCGGCCTCACCTTTTTCAATAACTCCCTTTTATGCTTCTTTGAAGGCTGCAATTTAATCGGCACTATTCAGAGAATCCGCATGGTTATATCGATAACAACCTTCCTTTTTATGTGGTTGGGTTTGGTATCCCGCCTCGGACTACATGCTCTTTCAGTTTCATTGTTTCTAAGTTCACTCATTGGACTGTATATCTCATTTACAAGATTTAGCCGTCACATAAGTAAATTTCTAAATATCTCAAGGGAATTTGCTTATTCATGGAAAGAGAAATTTTTGGGACTTCAGTGGAGGTACGCAGTCAGCTGGGCAAGCGGATACTTTATCTTCCAGATGTATACCCCGATAATGTTTCAGTTCCATGGCGCTGTTGAAGCCGGAAGGATAGGATTGAGCATTGTCTTATGGATGGCAGTATTTAGTATCTCTAATTCATGGATTTATGCTATAATTCCAACACTAAACATCCATATATCCCAAAAGAGATGGAAGGAACTCGATGTCCTATTTTATAGGCATCTCTCTTTCGCATCTATAACATTTCTGATGGGGGGTATAACGATATTTGCGTTCGTCTATAATTTTAGGGGCAGGCTTGAGATCGTAAACAGGCTGTCGGATGATTTGTCATTACTCTTTTTGGGGATTGCCTGGTTTCTTCAGATCATAGTTAACTCCCTCGCTGTATATTTAAGATCGCATAAAAAAGAACCCTTAACAATTCCATCGTTAGTTTCCGCAATTTACATAGTTGTAAGCACTTTATTTTGCGCTAAATATCTGCCGGCGGAATACTTCTTTTTAGGGTATTTGTCCAGTTATTTCTGGGGGTTGCCTTGGATTCTTTACATCTACTTTAAGAATAAAAAAGAATGGCAAGGCATTGGATATCAAATTGGATAAGCCGCTATTAACCATAGCTATACCAACCTATAACAGGGCATCATATCTGGACATATGCCTATCGCATATTTGCGGGCAGTTGGAGAAGGGTGATGAACGTGTAGAAGTGTTAATTTCAGATAACGATTCTACTGACAACACCTCTGAGGTCATTAATAACTATATTCATAATAGTTATGCGATTAATTATGTCAGGAACAGGGAAGATATCGGCGCAGATAGAAACTTTTTGCAATGCTTCAATTCGGCAACAGGAAAATATGTTCTGATATTGGGGGATGATGATATACTCCTCGATGGGGCGGTAGGAAAGATATTAGATATCCTGGAAAAGGATAATTATGGTGTAGTCAACCTGAGATCATACGGGTTTGTCAACGATTTTATTTCTGAAAGACCGAAAGGATGTGGATATCTTAAAGGATATGATGAATATAATGATTTGGATAGCTTTTTAATCAAGGTCAATTATTTTTTGACCTTTGTGTCAGTGAATGTGATAAATAAGTCTCTGGTGAATGACAATCTGAATCTGGAGAGGTTTCTGGAAACAAATTTGGTCCATTTGGGATGGACATTTTCCGCCTTATTTAACTCAAATAAAAATATATATGTTAAAGAATATCTGGTTGCGGCTAAGCTTTATAACTCAGGGGGATACAGACTCTGCCATGTATTCGGAGTTAATAATAATAAGATCTTCGATATCTTTGTAAGTGAATATCAGATAAATAAAAAATTTTTCGAAATAATAAATAAAAAGATGTTATTAAGTTTTTTCCCGGCAAACATAATAAGGTCGAGGATGAACATCATAAGTGTCAAGGATGAAAAACCTTATAACATTTTATTTCCATTGTACAAAAGATATCTATATTTTTGGGTGTTCACATTTCCTGCTATTGTTCTGCCAAAAAGGATGGCGTTTTTTCTCTTTTCAATAGTCGATGTTTTAAGAAAGCTTTTACAATTTTTTCTATCCCTTGTTGATTATATGAGGGCTAAGTTGTTTATGGCTAAGGTTATTAAGTGATTAGTATTATAATTCCTACCCTTAACGCCGAAAAGCGTATCCACAGGCTTCTTGTGTCGCTTAAAAGTCAAACAGTTCCTTGCGATATTGTTGTCATAGACTCTTCATCAAATGACGGTACTGTTAACATCGCCAAATCTAATGGTGCGAGGACGATAATAATTGAGAGGGGGGACTTTAATCACGGGGGGACGAGGAATCGTGCCAGCAGAGAGGTTGAGGGAGATATATTGGTCTTCCTGACCCATGATGCCGTGCTGGCCGATGATTCTGCAATAGAGAATCTGATAAGACCCTTTTCCGATGATGAAATGATTGGCGCCTCATACGGCCATCAGCTCCCACGCCCAGGGGCCGGAGCTATAGAGGCACATGCCCGATTGTTTAACTATCCCTCGGAAAGTATAACCAAAAACATGACAGATGTGTCAAGATTAGATATTAGAACTGCATTTATTTCAAACTCATTTGCAGCTTATCGTAGAATTGCATTATTTGATGTTGAGGGATTTCCATCTGATATAATATTTGGAGAAGATATGTTTGTCGGAGCCAAGATGCTTCTTGCAGGCTGGAAGATTGCGTATTGTGCTGAGGCAAAGGTATACCATTCCCATAAATATGGCTATATTAATGAGTTTAAACGGTATTTTGATATAGGGGTCTTTCATTCGCGTGAGCAATGGATTCGAAAGAGTTTCGGTCAGTCAGAAGGGGAGGGGATGCGATTTGTAAGTTCTGAATTAAAATACTTGTGGTACAATAATCCGTTGCTGATTCCATCGGCTATTCTTAGAACTGCATTGAAATTAATAGGTTACAAGGTTGGGTTTTTTGAACGTCATCTCCCTCATTGGTTAAAATCCAGGCTAAGCATGAATGCCCCATTTTGGGAAAGTAAAATCCGGAAAGGATTGAATAAATGCTAAAAAAACATGCCAAATTTTTCGAAAACATACTCTTCATTGTCGACCTCATAGTAATAGGTTCGACATGGTTACTTTCATACTATACCCGATTCTACAGTGGCTTTTTCCAGGTCAATAAAGGGATACCGCCATTGGATATTTATTTCTACCTTATTACGCCGATCCTTCTTATATGGGGTTTTGTCTTCAGGTCTTTCGAACTTTACAGGCCGAAGAGAATATCCTCTTACATCGATGAGGTAATCGATATTTAGACCTATAGTTAAATCAGGAATTGAAAAATATCTAAACTGTGGCATCTTGAGGAGCGGATTTATCCGTATATTTCCTGAAATTTCTTTTGCATCTGTTTTTTTTCACTATGGCAGATTTCATTCGTGAAAAGTAAGTTCTTATCATTTCTTATCATTTACACATCCCCCCAAAATTCTTCAACATCCTCAGACCCAACTCCTGACTCTTTTCAGGATGGAATTGGACTGCAAAGATATTATCCCTCCAGATACTTGAAACAAATCCAATACCATAATCAGTTGTAGAAGCTATAACGTTGCCATCTTCCGGTATTACATAATAGGAATGGACAAAATAAAAATATGAGTTATCAGGTATATCTTTAAAGAAAGGGTTCGAGGGTTCGAGGGTTTGAGGGTTCAAGTCCCTTGTTCCCTTGACCCCTTGCCCCCTTTTCTTTATGTTATTCCATCCCATGTGAGGGATTTTCAAGTTCGGAGTTCGGAGTTCGGAGTTCGGAGTATTAAATGAGAACTTCACAACTCTACCCTTAATAATATCCAAACCCTTATGAATTCCAAATTCCTCACTTTCTGTAAATAAAAGCTGAAGACCAAGACAGATTCCGAGAAAAGGCTTACCGTCATCTATGACTTTATGGATGGTATCAATCAGACCGCCTTCTTTTAAATTCCTCATGCAGTCTTTAAATGCACCGACACCGGGCAAGACAACTCCATCAGCAAAAAGTATTTCTTGAGGATTATTTGTTACAACAGCTTCATACCCAACCTTCTCAAAACCCTTCTGGACACTCCTCAAATTGCCCATTCCGTAGTCTATTATTGCAATCATAGAATTAGGGACTTGGAGTTAGGGACTTGGGATTAGTTTTTTTACTAACCCCTATCCCCTAATCCCTAACCCCTGCTTTTACAGTTTTCCCTTCGTAGAGGGTATCCCCTTTACTCTTTCATCTAAGGAGGTGGCCTCATCTAACGCCCTTGCGGCTGCTTTGAAGATTGATTCAATTATATGGTGGAGGTTATTCCCATATATCATATTTATATGCAGGCTCATCCCACTGCTGTTTGCAAAAGCCCTGAAAAATTCCTCTGTCAGCTCTACATCAAACTCACCAACCTTTTCTTTTGGCATTTTGACATTATAGACAATAAACGGTCTCCCGCTTATATCCACTGAAACCATTGAGAGTGCTTCATTCAAAGGTATCACTGCGTGCCCATATCTTTTTATACCCACCTTTTCTCCAAGTGCTTTCTTAAATGCCTCTCCGAGTGCTATCCCTACATCTTCAACAGTGTGATGAAAATCTACATCAGTATCACCCTTTGCATTAATCTCCATATCAAACAGACCATGCTTTGCAATCTGCGAAAGCATGTGGTCTAAAAATGGAACAGCAGTATTTATTTTGTATTCACCACTGCCATCTAATTTTAAATAAATATTAATATCTGTCTCTTTCGTCTTTCTTTTAACCTCAGCCTTTCTCTCCACTTTGTCCTCCTATGTTATAATTTTCTTAATTTCATCTAAAAATTCATCATTCTCCTCTGATGTGCCTATTGTAACCCTCAAGCAATTTTTCAGATAATCGTCATTGCCAAAATTCCTGACAAGTATACCATTGTCTGATAATCTATCAAAGACCTCTTTGCTGTCTCTATCTATTTTAAACAGGATAAAGTTTGTCTCTGAAGGATATGGTTCAATACCCTTAATTTCTTTAAACCCCTCCATAAGCCTATCTCTTTCCGATATAATAGCTCCTATCTGTTTTTGAATTTCTGTTCTGTTTTCTAAAATTATACTTGCTATCTCCTGTGAAAGGGCATTGGAATTATATGGAAGTCTTACCTTATTTAGCTCTTGGCAAATCTCCTTATCCGCCATCAAATATCCAACCCTTAAACCTGCCATACCTATTTTTGAAAGAGTCCTTAAAATGATTAAATTCTTATACTCTTTCAGATATGGCAAAAATGTCTTCCTTGAAAAGTTATAATATGCCTCATCTATTACAACAATGCCAGTCGCTTTTTCCAATACCTTTAAAATTGATTCTCTATCAAATGAGTTTCCTGTAGGGTTATTAGGATAACTGATAAAAATAACCTTCGGTTTAATTCTCTCCATATCGGATAAGAATTTGTTCAATGGAAGTTCCCAATTCTTATCCAAAGGGACACCTTCAGGCATAAGGGACAAAGACCTTGCAATAATCCCATACATAGAAAATGTGGGAATTGATAAAAGAACCCTATCCCCATGTTCTCCAAATGCAGTTAGAATTAACTGAATTAGTTCATCAGAACCATTTCCTATTATTATATTATCTATAGGAGCTTTAATATCCGATGCGATAATGTCTTTAAGTCTTGATGCAAGAGGGTCGGGATAGCGGTTTATCTTTATCCCCTTAATACCTTCCAAGACCTTTTTCATCAGAGCCTTAGACAGAGGATAAGGGTTCTCCATCGCATCAAGCTTGATTCTACATGGGGTATTCTCTATATGATAGGGCTTGAGTTTCTGAATACTTTTTTTGACAAGGTTACTGATGTTAGATACCATTTTTACTTCAGACGTATCTCTATAGCCTTTGCATGGGCTGTTAAACCCTCTGCCTCTGCTATGCCTTTTACAGTAGGTGCAATATCCTTTAAAGACTTCTCGTTAAAGGATATGAGGCTTGACCTCTTCACAAAGTCATAAACCCCAAGAGGCGAAAAAAATCTTGCTGTCCCTCCTGTAGGCAATACATGATTAGGTCCTGCAGCATAATCGCCGATTGCCTCAGGCGTAAATTTGCCAAGAAAGATAGCACCTGCATTTTGCACTTTATCAATCATCTTATCAGGGTCTTCTATCATCAATTCTAAATGT
>MHDO01000051.1 GCA_001805005.1 Nitrospinae bacterium RIFCSPLOWO2_12_39_16 | reverse complement strand
AATAGTTGACAACACTTTATAAAAATGGTATAAATTATATACGGGTTATAATTAACTGTAAAGGTGATTAAATTCCTTTACGGTTTTTTTTTATGCCTGGTCGATTTAAATGGGCAGTAATAGACCTTAAGGTTAGCAAGTAAATTTAAGGTCAGCTTTAGATTTTAGGAAGGAGGAAGTTGCAATGGCAAAAGGAACAGTAAAATGGTTCAATAACACCAAGGGTTTTGGATTCATCCAGCAAGAAGGTGGCGAAGACATATTTGTTCATTATTCTGATATTAAAGATGATGGATATAAGAGTCTAAACGAAGGACAGCAGGTAGAGTTTGAAGTTACAAGCGGCCCAAAGGGTCCTAAGGCATCCAATGTTACTAAGGTGAACTAAGGATTAAATTTGGAAGATTCCCTTCGGGGAATCTTCCAAAACCAAAATAATATCTTTTCAATCAACAATCCGCATAATTATCTCTTTCCCTTTTATCTCGTTTTCTGCGTTCTCTGCCTGACATAATTAATTTAGTTGTTTGTCGCATCTGATGTTTATTTAATTATCCTCTTCTCAATGAGATTTATAGACATAATACCAAAGATAGTAGTAAATACAACAAGAATCAGTGTGCTGAAAATAAGGGATGAATGAGCCATATTTGATAAAAGGCTTCGGGCTATATTAACCGCATGTGTTAAGGGCATAAATTTTGATGCAGTTTTTACCCATTCAGGAAAATTTGATAACGGAAAAAATATCCCTGAAAAAAAGAACATAGGGGCAAGGATTAGTGTAAAAAAATAATTAAAGAAATCATAACTCGGACAGAGGGCGGTAAATGTAAGGGAGAGGGATGAAAAGAGAAGCCCGATAATGAATATAAGTAACAACATTGGTAAAAGCATCAATATAGATGTCTTCATTAAGCCAGCCACATAAATTACAAACAGCATTACGCTTCCGCCTATAAGGCTCTTTGTTGCACCCCAGAGTATCTCTCCGGCAACAAGGTCTCCAACATTTAATGGTGTTGCGAGGATGCCGTCATAAGTTTTTTGCTCAGCCATCCGTGTGAATGCACCGAATGTGCATTCAAAAGATGCAGAATACATTGCAACGCCCATTATGAGTCCGGGGGCAATGAATTCCATATATGATACCCCTTCAATCAGCCCAAGGTAGCTACCTATTCCGATTCCCATTCCAAAGAGATACATCAATGGCTCACCGAGATTTCCCAATATATTTGCCTTATAAAATCGCATATAGGAATCCCTGTTCCTCTGCCAAACCCTATACGCCCGCCATGAGATATCCGGTATTTTGAAGGTAGTCATTTTATTCACGGAGTCCTCTCCCTGTAAGTTTTAAAAATAGGTCTTCCATTGTGGCAGGCCTATGGAGTAGTTGAGAATGCTTTACATCTACAATAGAATGTAAAAGCTCCTTTCCGTTATTAGAAAAAAGATAAAGTGTATCTCCTGCCCTTTCATAAGTAAAATTAAATTCATTTAACTGTTCAAGTATTGCCTCCTGATTCTCATCTTCCAATCTTATCTCTACAACCTCAGTGCCTATATTATCGGCTACCAGTTTTTTAGGCTCTCCCTCTGTTAGTATCTTCCCTTTGTCAATTATTGCAACCCTGTCGCACAACTGTGAAGCCTCTTCCATATAATGGGTTGTGAGAATCATGGTTATCCCATTTTTTTTTAGGAGCCTTAATCTCTGCCATATCAGGTGTCTCGCTTGAGGGTCTAAACCTGTTGTCGGCTCATCTAAAATTAAAATCTTAGGGTTATTGATTAGAGAGCGGGCAATGAGGAGCCTCCTCTTCATACCGCCTGAAAGCTCGCCTATCTTACTATTCATTTTATCTTTCAGTTGAAGAAAATTGAGGAGTTCAATAGCCCTCTCCTCTGCAGTTTTTACTGGAATATCAAAATAGCGGGCATAGACAATGAGATTTTTGAGCACCTTTAAATCAGGGTCTAAATTTTCCTCCTGTGGGACAACACCCATGATTGCCTTTATTTTTCTCTGCTCCCTTCTCACATCCATTTCTGTTACAGTTAGTTTTCCGGCAGTCATAGGAGAGAAACAATGAATCATCTTCATTGTAGTGGTCTTTCCTGCCCCATTTGGGCCAAGAAATCCATAACACTCACCCCTATTGATAGAAAAACTTATCCCGCTGACGGCAATAGTTTTTCCATATACCTTGGTAAGATTCTTTGCGGTGATTATTTCGGATGAAGACATAAAACTAAATTAGCCACAGAGGACACAGAGAAATACTTAAAGAATAAAAGACTAATTTTGGACACAGATAAACACAGAAATGTCATTCCGAACCCTTCGCTCCTGTCATTCCGAACGAATGTGAGGAATCTTATGTTTCGCTCAGGGCAGGCTCCGTGAGGAATCTCGATTTTGAGATTCTTCGGGCTTTGCCCTCAGAATGACAGCAATGCTGTCATCTGTGAAAATCTGTGTCCTATTATTCTTTTTTTGGCACCTTTTTCCAGTCAGAGAGAAATTTCTCTATCCCTATATCTGTGAGCGGGTGTTTCACTAACTGTTTTATTACATTAAATGGAATTGTTGATATATCAGCACCGAGCAATGCCGCTTCCACTACATGGAGAGGGTTTCTAATACTTGCTACAATGACCTCCGTTGAGAAGTCGTAGTTATCATATATGGTAACTATTTGTCCCACTATATCCATGCCGATATGGCTTATATCGTCTAATCTCCCGACAAATGGGCTTATGTATGTAGCACCTGCCTTTGCAGCAAGTATCGCCTGAGTCGGAGAAAACACAAGAGTAACATTAGTATGTATCCCCTCCTGATTTACCTTTTTTACAGCCTTTAATCCCTCCTCTGTCATAGGGATTTTTACAACTATATTTTTATTTACCTTTGACAACTCCCTTGCCTCTTTAATAAGCCCTTCTGCATCCATACTAATAGCCTCTACACTTATAGGTCCATCCACCACCGCACATATCTCATCCACAACAGTCTTAAAATCTTTGCCGGTCTTTGCAATCAGTGATGGATTTGTGGTAACACCATCAATAATTCCAATCTCCAGTGCAGCCTTTATCTCATTAATATCCGCAGTATCAATAAAAAATTTCATTATTTCCTCCTGAGTTTGTTACTTAAATCGCATCTGTTACTAATATTAAATTAAAGGAAAAATTTTGTCTATCCTTTTCTTTATCTCTTCATCCATAACAATCTCAGGGGGCCATTCACGAGGATGCCCTTCTTCTTTTAATTTTTTAGTGGCGTCAATTGATAGTCTTCCATTAATAAAATAAAAATCTCTCTTTGGGTCAACATTGTTAAAGAGCTTCCATATTACAGTTGAAATATCCTTTATATTTACATCTTCATCAAGAATCACTGCGATACTGATAGAATTGACTCCGTTGGTCAGTTTAAAAAGTTTCTCAGCAACTATCCTCGCATGATAGGGTTTATCCTTTTTTATTGAAATAAAAATGACTCTATTTTTTACATCCTTCAGAGGGATGTTTATATCAAGGATATCAGGTATTTTTTCTTTTAACTGTTCACTGTTCACTGACCACTGACCCTTGCGCCTTGCCTCTTGCCTCTGTGTCTCTCCTTCTATTCTTTCAGTAGCATCAATACCAACCTTTGAGCCATAGATATAATTTGGTGCAGAGTGGTCTAATACATCAAGTGTCCCTTCAGAGATGTAAATATCCCTCTCAATATCTAAATTATTTAATAGGTTCAAGACCACCTCTTTATAATTGTGAACATCAATAGCCTCATCTACAGTCAAGAGCATCTTTGAAAAACTCATCTGTCCAGAGCCCCATAGTGATGTCATCAATTTTCTTGCATGCATGGGGTATCTCTTTTTCATGGATACGATTACACAGTTATGAAATACCCCCTCCCACGGAAGGTCTATATCAACAATCTCAGGGTTTAATGCCTTGAGCATCGGTAGAAATATTCTCTCTGTTGCCTTCCCCATATAGCAGTCCTCCATTGGAGGCTTCCCGACAATTGTTGTAAAATAAATTGGATTTTTTCTGTGAGTAATTGCAGTAATATGAAATACAGGATAATCCCCTTTGAGTGAATAGTATCCCGTATGGTCTCCAAATGGACCCTCCTCTTTTAACTCATCAGGCTCTACATAACCTTCAAGGACAATCTCTGCAGTTGCAGGCACTTCCATATTAATTGTCTTACACTTAACAAGCTCAATACCTTTTTTCCTTATCATGCCTGCAAAGAGGAGTTCATCCACACCGTAAGGGAGGGGAGCAGTTGCGGAGTAAGTTACAACAGGGTCTGTCCCGATAACTACTGCCAACTCCATCTTTTTACCAGCCTTTTTATACTCATCATAATGTGAAGCCCCATCCTTATGAATATGCCAGTGCATGCCTGTGGTTTTTTTATCATATACCTGCATCCGATACATACCGACATTCCTCTTTCCACTTTTAAGACTCTTTGTAAAGACTGCAGGTAGAGTAATAAATCTTCCGCCATCAAGGGGCCAGCATTTTAGAATAGGAAATTTGAAGAGGTCTATTTCATCGTCTGTTAAGACCACTTCATGGCATGGGGCTTTACCTGAAATAAGCTTTGGGGGGTAATGGGATATTTCAAAGAGTCGGGGGAGAAATTTTATCTTTTCAATAAGATTTTGAGGAGGCTTTAATTCAATCAGTTCCTGTATATCTCTAACTATCTCCTCTATATTATCAACACCAAGAGCCATAGCCATCCTCTTTTTGCTCCCGAAGGCATTAATGAGGACAGGCACACCTGTCCCCGAATTATTTAATTGGGGATCAGAGCCATCAACATTTTCAAAAAGGATTGCCTTCCCTCCATTATGAGATTTGCAAAACCTGTCTATTATCTCTGTAATCTCAAGGATTGGAGAGACCTTCTCTTTTATCTTTATTAATTCTCCTTCCCCCTCCAACCTTGCCAGAAAATCTCTTAGTGAATTATAATGAATACGCATATTTTGTTTACCTATTTAATCTCAGATTATGCATTAGCCACAGTTGTTAGTACTGTGCCAGCCGAAGCTATGCGAGCATGTTTCAACACTTTCGGCAAGGTCTTTTGCATGCGGGTCATAACAGAAAATCCATGATTTCAGCAAAAATGCTATTTAATGGAGGCAGTTCTGCAACGATTATCTTGCCATTAGACGAATGTTTATGTCCGAATGCATCAATCGGCGGTTTATGCCTGGCGTTATCATAGCGAAATATTAATGTTCCGTCTTGTTTCTGATAATGGAAGGAATAATTGAGTTTTTCAACTTTATATCTGAGGTCAAGGTATTCTGTAAAGAACAATCTGGAGTTATCCGTGAAAGTTATGGACCCCTTTATAATGCCTATTTTTTCTGTCCTGAAATCGGTGGTTAGTTCAGAATCAATAATTAACTCTGTTTTTGAATACTCTTCTATAACCTTAACAAGATTTGAGAGGTATTCAGTTAGTAACATACTGAATTTCTTTTAACCTTTTTATATCCGAAAGCAATTTTTCTTTTATTTTTAGTTCTCCAGCCCATGCGATATATTCAGGATCAGCATTTTTCATATCTTCTGCAGTAAACTTTGACAGGAATGTTTCCGACGAAACTTTATATTTCTTTTCAAACCTTGCAACTTGTCTATCGGTCTTTTGAAGTCCTATCTCAAGCCGTTTTAGCTCGGCTTCGATAGCAGTCTTGATAATATCCACAGCATTGCTATTCGGCTCGGATTTTATCTGCAATACCGTCATAATTATACCCCCTTTCATCTTCGCTTCTAAATAATCGCAATGTTATCACACATTATTTTTCTTCTCAAGACGATTATCCTTCCCCTCCACAATTGCAATCTCCTCTGGTGTTAGTTCATAAAGTTTATATACCATTTCGTCTATCTGGTGCTCAAGGGTGGAGGTGTCGGCATCCCCTTTATTTTCCCCCTTTGTAAAGGGGGATTGAGGGGGATTTTTGGCGGCG
>MHDO01000050.1:8200-8691 GCA_001805005.1 Nitrospinae bacterium RIFCSPLOWO2_12_39_16 | reverse complement strand
GGCGATTATCTTTATGTTGTAATCCACGGTATCAATGCAGAAGCCCTTAAAAGGGATGAGCTTGAGACCCACGATTTAGATATATTCCTCGGAAAGAATTACCTTGTTACATTTCATAAGGGGTATTTCAGGAGTGTTGATTCTGTCCGGGAGAGGAGCAAAAAGAACTGCTCTATACTCCAGAAAGACCCTGAATTTCTCATGCATAAGGTTATAGATACACTTGTTGATAACTACCTTCCACTAATGGATGACCTTGGCGATAAGGTGGATGAACTTGAAAAGGAGATATTTGCAAGACCTGATCAGAAGACCTTAAACAAACTCTTTGCATTGAAAAAGGATATACTTTATTTGAGGAGGATTGTTCATCCGCAGAGGGAGATTTTAAGAAACTTGAGCAGCGGGGAGTATAAGCAGATATGCTTTGAGTGCACTATGCACTTTAAAGATGTCTATGACCACCTGTTTATGATTTCAGAATTGACAGA
>MHDO01000050.1:7355-8193 GCA_001805005.1 Nitrospinae bacterium RIFCSPLOWO2_12_39_16 | reverse complement strand
AAAGATGTCTATGACCACCTGTTTATGATTTCAGAATTGACAGAGTCCTATCGCGATACTATTTCAGGTGCTATGGAGGCATATCTCTCTGTTGTTTCAAACAGGCTGAATGAGATTATAAAGGTGTTAACAGTTTTTGCCACTATCCTTATGCCATTGACACTTATCAGCGGCATATTCGGCATGAACTTTGATTACATTCCCCTCTTGAAATCTTCCTATGGTTTTTTTGCTGCAATGGGAGTAATGGGATTCATTGCTGCCGGGATGCTCTTGTTCTTTAAAAGGAAGGGGTGGTAGGTGGAGCTTATTATCCTTGGCTCAGGCACCTGTGTCCCTTCTTTAAAGAGGAGTTCTCCATCACTCATTATAAAGGCAGGTGGAAAAGTTTTACTCTTTGACAGCGGCTCAGGCACAATCAGAAGGATGCTTGAGGCAGGTATTACATATAACGATGTGGATTATATATTTTATACGCATATCCATCCCGACCATACAGCAGATTTAGTTCCATTCATTTTTACAAGCAAGTATGCTGAAATGCCAAGGATGAAAAATCTAAACATAATCGGAGGGAAAGGATTTAAAAAGTTTTTTAAAAAACTTAATGGGGTATATGGAAATTGGCTAAAACCAGAGTTTTATAAAATAAGTGTCAGGGAGATTTCAGGTAAGGCAGTAAATTTTAGTGGTTTTAGAGTTACTGGAAAACCACTTGCTCATATTAAGGAGAGTGTTGGATACAGGATTGAAGCTGAAAATAGCAAGTCTATAGTCTTCTCAGGCGATACAGATTATTGTAAAAATGTTGTTGAACTTGGGAGGGATGCTGATATAT
>MHDO01000050.1:1433-7332 GCA_001805005.1 Nitrospinae bacterium RIFCSPLOWO2_12_39_16 | reverse complement strand
GGAGGGATGCTGATATATTGATACTGGAATGTTCCATGCCTGATAAGAAAAAAGTTGACGGGCACCTTACTCCTTCTCTATGTGGTAGAATTGCTGATGAATCAAATTGCAAAAAGTTGGTATTGACCCACTTCTATCCGTCATGTGATAAAATTGATGCAGTCAGTGTGTGCAAAAAATATTACAGAGGCAAGATTATAATTGCAGAGGATTTGATGAGGCTAAAGATATGAGCAGGTATGATTATGATTTAATAGTAATCGGCGGTGGTGCGGCAGGATTTGTTTCATCAAAGCTTGCGAGGGGGTTCGGAAAGAGTGTTGCCATGGTTGAAAAAGGGAAGCTTGGGGGGGAATGCACAAATTACGGCTGTATTCCGAGTAAGTCCCTTATCAGGGCTGCAAGGGCAGCCTATGAATTAAAGAGTCTTAACAAGTTTGGTTTGAGGCTTGATGTTCCTCCATCGTTTAATACAGATGATGTGATGCCCCATGTCCGCTCCATTGTCCAGAAGGTTTATGATAGTCATCTGCCTGAGAGTTTTGAGGCGCTTGGGATAAATGTCTATTTCGGCACACCTCAATTTCTGGATAACCATAGAATAAAAGTAGGTGAAAAAATATTGTCAGGAGATAAGTTTATCATTGCAACTGGTTCAAGTCCCTTTATCCCTCCCATAGATGGCACAAGTGAAGTCCCCTATCTGACAAATAATACTGTCTTTTCACTGAATAAACTCCCCAAATCCCTGATCGTCCTTGGCGGCGGACCAATTGGGATTGAACTTGCCTCTGCGTTCAATCGTCTCAATGTAGAGGTTACAGTGGTGGAAATGCTTGACAGGATTCTTTTTAAAGAAGATAAGGAATTAGTGGAGATGCTCGTCGGAAGGTTAAAATCTGAAGGGTTAAAGATATTGACAGGGGCAAAGGCAATCAGACTCTCAAAATCAGAAAAGGGAATCTCTCTTTATGTGCAACAAAAAGGTGGAGTGAATAAGGAAATAGTGGCTGAAAATATCCTTATTGCTGTAGGCAGAAAGCCCAATATAGAGGGGCTTGAACTTGAAAAGGCAGGTGTAAATTATAGCAATAAAGGGATTATTGTAAATGAGAGACTTGAAACCTCTGCCGGAAACATTTATGCCTGCGGTGATGTAGTGGGACCTTATCAATTCAGCCACATGGCTGAATATCAGGCAATTACTGTATGCAGAAATGCCTTTACTCCATTAAAGAAAAAGGTTGATTACAGCAATGTTATCTGGTGCACATTTACAGACCCTGAGCTTGCCCATGCAGGTCTTACTGAAGAAGAGGCAAGAGAAAAACTTGGAGATAAAATCAAAATTTACAGATATGAATACAGTAAGATAGATAGGGCAAAGACAGATTTGGAGGATTTCGGCATGAGCAAGATAATATGCGATAAAAAGGGGAGAGTGACAGGGATTCATATTCTTGGGAGTCATGCCTCAGATGTCATCCATGAGGTTCAGCTTGCAAAATTTCTTAATTTACCCTTTGAAAAGATTCGTGAGGCGATTCATATCTACCCCAGTTATTCTGATGTTATAAGACAACCATCAAAACTATATTATATTGATAAACTGCATGGCAATTTATTGCTTAAAATATTGAAGAAACTTATGTCGGCAGGATAAATATTTTCTTTGTGTCCTTTGTGTCTTCGTGGTGAGGATTGTATTTTAAAGTGAAAAGAAAATTAACAAACATATATAGAACCCTTTACAGCCACTTTGGTCCACAAAATTGGTGGCCCGGTGATACACCCTTTGAGGTATGTGTCGGTGCTATACTTACCCAAAATACTGCATGGCAGAATGTGGAGAAGGCAATAGTAAATCTAAAGAAACAAAAAATTTTAAACCCGTATAAAATTAATAAACTTCCAGCCAAAAAACTTGCAAAGCTAATTACTCCAGCAGGCTATTTCAACATAAAGGCTAAGAGGCTTAAAAATTTTATCTCGTTTTTATGTGAAGAATATGATGGGGAAGTGTCTAATATGTTTTCCAACGGCTCTGGCAATCTTAGAAACCATTTGTTAAGTGTTAATGGTATTGGACCTGAGACTGCGGATTCTATCCTGCTTTATGCAGGCAATGTTCCTATCTTTGTTGTAGATGCCTATACAAAGAGGATATTCCATAGATTGAACTTAACCCCTGAAGATATAACCTATCACGAGATGCAGGAAATCTTCATGAAAAACCTTCCATCAGATACCATGCTCTTTAACGAATATCATGCCCTGATAGTAATGCTTGGAAAGAATTACTGCAAGAAGAAACCTCTTTGTAAAGAATGCCCAATCAAAAGATGCTACTATAAAAATAAAAATGTATCTAAAAATTGATGGCAGTTATGGCGAAGGGGGTGGACAGATATTAAGAACAGCCATCTCCCTTTCTTCTATACTGGAAAAACCTGTAGAAATTGAAAATATAAGAAAGGGTAGAAGGAGTCCTGGACTTAAACCACAACATCTGACCTGTGTTAATGCCTGCCAGACCATCACAGGAGCAAGAGTTTCGGGTAATGTGATAGATTCTACTCAATTGAGATTTGAGCCTGATAGAGTTAGAGATGGAGAATATTTTTTTGATGTTGCAGAAAGGAAGGGGAGTGCTGGTGCCGTATCATTAGTTTTACAGACGATCCTATTACCGCTCTTTCATGCAGAGAAGGGGGTAAATGTTATTTTATCAGGTGGCACCCATGTAGCATGGAGTCCACCGGTTCATTATATACAACAGGTCTTTTTACCAACCATTAAAAGAATGGGATGTTATGCCATGTTAAGTATTGAAAAATGGGGATGGTATCCAGCAGGTGGAGGGAGGGTTAATGTTTCAGCTACCCCTGCAAAAAGGATTAAAGCTATTGAGTTAATAGAACGGGGCAGGCTTATAGGAATAAAATGTATCTCTGCTGTTTCAAATCTTCCTTTGAATATTGCAGAGAGACAGAGAAGTCAAGGATTGAAATTGTTAAAAGAGAGGGGATTAAATGCTGAGATAGAGATTATCAATGCCCCTTCAATTGGGAAGGGGACCTTCTTTTTTATACTTGCAGAATTTGAAAATAGTGTAACAGGATTCAGTTCTCTTGGTGCAATAGGTAAAAGGGCTGAAGTGGTTGCAGAGGAGGCATGTCAGGAATTCTTCCAACATCTTGATTCAAATGCAGCCATTGATGAACACCTCTCAGACCAGATTATTCCCTATCTTTCACTATCTGATGGAACTTCCACTTTTACGACATCAAAGATCTCCCATCATCTACTTACGAACATCTGGACTGTAAAACAGTTCTTATCTGTAGAGGTAGAGGTGAAAGGGGAAATAGGGGAGAAAGGAAAAATTACAATTACAGGAAGAACAAAAACTTAAAATTAGACAAGATATATAGGATTAAAAAATTGCTTTTAATAATCTTAATTATCCTGTTAATCTTGTCTAAATGCTTTTATAATTTTCTATAAATGAAGTTTATAGTTGACCTTACAATGGGCAGGCTTGCCAAATGGTTGAGGATTGCTGGTTATGATACTGTTTTTTATAACTCGGCAAATCCGGATAAACTGATTGAGATTGCTTCAAAAGAAGGGCGTATGATATTAACGAGAAACAGTGGTTTTATAAAAAAAAAGAAAAAGACATTCGAAGAAAAGGGTATCCCGTTTCTTCTGCTTACATCTGACCGTGTTGAAGACCAACTCAAAGGTGTTGCAGCAAATTTTAAGCTCAATTTAAAAGGCAATCCTTTCACCCTCTGCATAGACTGTAATAAACCACTTGTTAAGATATCAAAAGAGGATGTAGCTGGAAAGGTTCCTGAGTTTGTTTATCAAAATTACAATAAATTTGTTCAATGCTCAAACTGTAAAAAGATATTCTGGGGAGGGACACACAAAGAAAGGATGGAGGGAATAATTAAAGCAGTTATTGAAAACTAATGAAAGAGTATGTCATTTATATAATTTATCTTTCCATTCTGTCCCAGACGGTAGCAATGACGTATATCCCTTACCAAAGATGTAATATCATTCTTTTTTAGATAATTTGATTCCAAATAGTGGCAGTATTTCATTGCCATTCTGTTTGCATCCCTGTATCTTTCCCTTTCTTCTGATAATAAGTCTTGATTCAAGACAGAATCTTCAAATAGCTTTTTCTTAATATTCTTTGCAGGGACTCTGCCGGAATTAATACTGCTGCTGTAAAAGATGGCTGTAATATATTTATCAACCTCTGCCTGAAGCTCCATCTCAAATATAGTTATCTGCCTATTATTCATGGCATTCCATACTGCATATATAAAGTGACTTATCTCTTCTGTTGCAAGGAAAAAATCTGAAAGATTTGAACTACTGAAATCTTTCTGCAGATGAATATTTTTTAGATTAGATACTGTCTCTCTGCCAAGATAGAGAGCCAGATTAAGTTCTTCTCCATCCTGAGATATAAGCAGATACCCTTTTGATGATTTGCTTTTAATCTTGCAGGATTTTTGATTGGTTAGAGTATTAGAAAGCGGTTCGTGTATAAGATAGTTCTCAACATTAAGAAATGTCTCTACCTTATATATTTTTTCTATAATCTTCTGTATGTGGGACAACATAAAAATTGCAGCCACACTCCCTCTTTTGGAGGGAGTGGGTTGGGGATGAGAAGGAATCTTACTGCAAATACCTGCTGCCTTTGGATATTATGGGAATAACCCCTTTTTCTTTCAGAAGTTGGGCATCCCTGTCACTGTTTGTCTTGAGCCACCTTTCATATATCCTCAACAAATCGCTATTTGTGCTGATTGATGTTTTATCGCTGACCTCGGCAATTACATCTATGAATTCTTTGAACCTGTCTGACAGCTCACCAAAGAGGTCACTGAAAAGCTCACCATTCTGTTGTCCTTTGGTAATATATGACAGGTTGCTGTAGGCACTCCCTCCGATAATGATGTAGTAATCAATATCAATCAGCTTTCTCTTAAGGCTGTCTGAGAAAAAGCCAGAGACAAATAGGGAAAAATCTCCTACCTGTTTAAACTTCCTTATCCTTTCGCTGTATTCTGAGTTCATGGCACTGTTTAAAAGCATTATTAAAGGCTCATCAGATGCCTCTTCAGGAAATGATTTATCGGTTTTAACATATTCAGAGAGGAGATTAACTATATAAAAAGCTACCGTCTCATCAGTTTCTATATCCTGATGGTCCATAGCCGTATCCACCAATTCCTTGAAATATTCAGCAGTATTTTTATGTGTTATTATCCTGCTTGCCATAGTTTTTCCTCAATTTAAAAATATACCATATTTTTTCAGCCACTCTGTCTCGTCAAATTTGTCCGAAAGATACTCCTCAAATGCAGCCTCATTTTTTGTGAGAACTCTGCCATCAATGTAATCTGTATTTGATTTAAGCTCACTTGAATTATCCGGCAGTGATTTCTCCGCTGTATTTATGAATTCGTTGACCTTGATTATCAGGGCAAGCATTGCAGAAGGCTCTATCATATTCCGTTTTTTAAGGTCAAAGAGAATCCCCAGCACATCTTTAGATTTGAGGAGTGCTTTTGTAATTGCCCTTGAGAGATCGTCAAGTTCTTTATTGTCCTTTTCATTATCGCTCATTATATCCTCCTGATTATTTATCGGTATTATTTTTAATAATATAATTAAGCAAAAAATATACCATGATTATCATTTAATTTTAATTCATTGAAAAAGAATGAGATAGCTGATATATTGAAATAAATAAAGCTGGAAATTATGTCCTGATTGTGTCAAATTTATCCAGATTCAAGAAAAAAGATGTTATGATGTATACCAATGAAAAAATACGGTGAAAGGGCTATTAAGGATATAAAGTTGG
>MHDO01000050.1:0-1420 GCA_001805005.1 Nitrospinae bacterium RIFCSPLOWO2_12_39_16 | reverse complement strand
GGTTATCCAGATTTTGCAACATTTATAATAAATTACATCCCTCATAAGCACATCATAGAGCTAAAGTCACTGAAACTATATTTAAACAGTTACAGGAGCCAGTATATCTCACATGAGGCAGTAACAAATAAAATCTATGATGACTTAAATAAGATATTGAAACCGCATTTTATGGAAGTAATAGGGGATTTTAATGAAAGGGGGAATGTAAAAACAGTTATAAAAGTTACATCTGATGGCAGTCGTCAGTCAAAAAGGATTAAGAAATGACCGAGAGTTACTGATTATTTTGTTGATTCCTCAAGGTCTAACATCATTGTGTTGCCGACATATTGCTTGCTGATTACCCTCTTTATCTTTTGAAGCTTATTGGTGACCTCTTTGATTCTCATCGCACTTTGAATGGCATTGTTAAGCATCTCTTTTACAACTTCGTTATTTGTATTCATAAGGGCTAACTCTATACTGCCGACAATTCCTGTAAGAGGATTATTTATCTCATGGTTTAATGTTACAGCTAACTGGGAAAGGAGAGATTCTTTATCCTTAGAAAGTACTATCATTGGATTTATGGAATCTGATGTTACTAAATTTAATTTGCTCACTAATTGATTTGACATAATTATAACCTTTCAATGAAATTTATCATAATTAGATGCACTTACTATGCCATCACTTAGGTATGATATAACATATTGATATATAAACAATTATATTTTTGAATGCCAAAAACCTGTATTTTAAATATGTCAAAGTTATGACTTAATGGGAAAAATATTCCGATTAAATCTATCATGCCTTAATATCTTATCGGATTTATCTAAGTTTTTATAAAGTCTTTTTTTAGGCGGGCTATTCTATATAGAGATTCTTCAATCCTATCTTCTTTTATCTCACCACTCTCTAATGCCATTGATATAGAATTGAACATTTTTATCTGTTTATCATGGCTATGACAGATTAAAAGTATATCAACTCCTGCTTTGACAGATTGAATCGCAGAAATTTTATCACTGTAATTATTCGTAATTGCCTTCATTTCCATATCATCAGTAATTACTACACCATTAAACCCAAGTTTATTTCTTAAAATCCCATTTATTATTTTCTCTGACATGGTGGCAGGATAATCAGGGTCTAAAGCAGGGTAAAGGACATGGGCTGTCATAATAGCCCTTAAGCCCGTTTTAAATGTATTAATAAAGGGTTTAAGCTCTATCTCCTCTAATCTTTCTATTTTGTGATTTACGACAGGGAGTTCAAGGTGGGAATCAGAGAAAGTATCTCCATGTCCGGGGAAATGTTTGCCGACTGCAATTATTCCCTTTTCATGAAATGTCTTTATAACACATGAGCCTAATCTGGATACAACATTAGGGTCGGAACTGAAAGAACGGTCTCCAATTATAGGATTTTTGGG
>MHDO01000049.1 GCA_001805005.1 Nitrospinae bacterium RIFCSPLOWO2_12_39_16 | reverse complement strand
GGTTACAGGGTTAAATAGAAATTTCTCTACATCGTTTAGGGCAAAAATCCCCTTTGGATCTGCCAATGCCACCAATACCTTTCCATTTTCTTTTCTTAAAGGTATAACGAGATTCCCCTTTGCAAATGAGAGAGGTATTCTTTCAATAAAGGCAGGGTCAATATCTTCACTATTAATTTCATCTATGTAGGAGAAACCATGGGCTTTAATTATGCTTATGAGTTCATCCTTCATTTAGCATCATCTCCCCTTTTTTTTACCTCCTCCTTCTCTGAAACACCACCCTTAAATTTCTCCTCTGTCTTTTCTTTAAGGGTATCAAGTTCACTAAACTCTTTTATTATTGTCGGGGTAAGGTAGATGAGAAGGTTTATCTTCTGCTTCTGTGTTGAGGAGTATTTAAAGAGCCATCCTAATAATGGAATATCGCCAAGGAGAGGAACCTTTGTTACATTTTTTATTTCTTTATCCTGTATCAATCCGCCAATAACTATTGTCTGCTCATTCTTCACAACGACTGATGTTTTTGCAGAACGCTTTGTAGTAATAATATCCTTTGCCTGTCCCCCTGTCTGAGAAGTGGGGGCAATTGCAGAAATCTCCTGATATATATCAAGCTTTACATAGCCCCCCTCGCTTATCTGTGGCTTTATCTTTAAAGTAATGCCAACATCCTTTCTCTCAATGGATTGAAGTATTGGCTGGTTTGCAGTAGTTGTCTCCCTCTCAAATTTACTTAGAAAAGGGACATTCTCACCCACAATAATCTCTGCCTCTTTGTTATCGCTTGTAAGTATATGCGGAGTAGAAAGGACATTTATGGCATCCCTGAACTGTTTAAGGCTGAAGAGGGCAGCAAAACCGGGGGCAGTCAGATTATATGATGAGCCATCTACATTTGTCACAGGGACAGTAACAAAATTTCCCATCCCGCCAATAGTCAATCCTGCCATCCCGCTTATTACATTCTGGACATCTGTAGAATCAACACGCCCCACTCCACCGATTGCCACCGGCTCCCCTTTATCATTCTTTGCAGATGCCCTCCACTTTGTCCCAAGGTCAAGTGCCTTATCTATAAAGACCTCAGTTATCATTGCCTCTACAAAGACCTGCCTTGGCCTTCTGTCAAGTTTTTTAATTACCTGCATAAGGGTTTGATAATCTTCAGGGGATGACATGATAATGAGGGAGTTGGTGGCCTTATCAGGGGTTATAGCAAGCCTGCCGCTAAATTCTGATACCATCTGTGATGGGGGTGCCCCTGGCTGCGGCGGTGCAGACTTTGTCAACCCTTCCAAAACCTTTGAAATCTCGGCAGCTTCGGCATTCTCAAGATAATAGACATTAATTCTGGAAGATGTCTCTGGCGGAGGGACATCTAATATGGCAATAATCTTTTTATAATCTTCCCTTTCATCGGAAGGCCCTATGAGAATAATAGCGTTTAGCCTCACATCAGGGATTATCTTCCCCTCAGGTGGACGGGGCGGCTGTCCTTGAGGCGTCCCGCCTCCTTTATGGCCGACACGAACCCGCTGTCCCCTTTCTTTTAATATTCTGCTGACAGCCTCTGCCTGTGCATATTTAAGATAGACAATTTCAGACTCATCCTGTTCAGTCTCTTTATCAACACCCTTCAATATCTCCAATATCTTTTCTATATTGAGGGCATTATCTACCACAAGGAGAGAATTCCCCGGACCAAAGGCTGAGGCATAGCCATCCTTTGAAACAAGGGGCTGGATAAATGTAATAGCATCCTGACTGGCTATAAAATTCAATGGAATGAGTCGGACAATATATGTCTCATTTACCTTTACCTTTTCTGTCTCCCTTACTATTTCAGTTCCGCTCTGCCTCGCCATTGCTGATGGGATTATCTTATAAGCATTCCCAGTAGCAATAAGAGTAAATCCCTTTAGCTCTAACAGAGATGTAAAAAGATTAAATGCCTCGTCTGTGGAAAGTCTTGATGGTGCAATTACTGTAATCTTTCCCTTTAGCCTTTCATCGTAGATAAAATTTTTCCCGGTTAGTTCACTTATAAATTTAACAAGTGTAGATATATCCACATCAACAAGATTTATTGTAATCTTGTTGTCCTTCTTAGAGATTTCAATAGGTTTTTCCTTTGAAGCCTCCTTTGGCATCTCCTCGGCAAATGGAGACCCTGTTATGAAAATCAAAAAGAGGATTATGAATATTTTAAAGACTATTTTCATATTTCACCTTATCTGATAATTGAAACTCACCCTCTGCCCATCCCTCATCAGGTCAAGGTGAACTCTGCTCTCACCCTTGATGCCAGAAATAACCTGAATAGCCTTCTCAGGAGTATCTATATCATAATTATTAACCCTGATAAGGATATCACCATTCTTAAGCCCGATTGCATCAAAAATGCCTCGGGATTTTATCTCTGTAATCCTGAATCCCTCTACCTTCCCCTCTATCACATTTGGAGTAAGCCTTGCAGCTGTCAATACCTGACTCATGTCCTCCATAGCCTTAAATACTGCACGCTGGTCAATTACCCACTCCTTCTCTCCTACCTTTTTAGACATGGGGGATAAATCTGCATATCTTTGAGGGGCTGGCTGATTGGGAGATGGAAGAACATGTATTTTCTCTTCATCTATTATATTAAAGGATATTTCCCTTGTGCCACTGATAAGCAAAGCCTTATCCTTATCTACATTTCTTAAAACACCTGTATCAAAAACAAGCTCACCTACTTTAAATATCTCTTCCTTTTTATCGCTTTTTGTCTCAAATATGGCATAGCCTTTCTGTCCAATTATAGTCCCCCTCAGATACAGGTTGCCATGGTTAACATCCTTCCCATTATCAACTTTCTCTCCTGAAATATCCTTATTTAAATCTATCAGAGTAAGTCTGCTTTGTGAAGAAGGAAATATTTCATTTTCTATAATAGATGCATAACTTTGAATATTATTCTGAACAGGCTTGTAAACAGCAGTCGAACTTTTTATCACCTCTTTTTCTTGAGGATTATATTTATAGATAAGATAACCTCTGATAATTAAAGAAGAGATAGGAAAGATGAGGAGCATTAAAAATATATTCAAAAACTTAAGTCCCTTTATCATTTAATAATATAAAACCCTCCATTTTTCATTATTATAATCAAATTCTTAACAATATTTCAAGGGGATAGTGTTGATTCCTCATTTAATTATGGTATAGTAACAGCCATAGTAAGAAAGGTAAAGGGGAAAATGGAACTGTGAGGCACAGCTTACAAAAAAGGGGGGTTTATGGAAAAGAGGATTAGGGTTCTTGCAAGGGTTAAGGAGAATCAGGCAGAATCTAAAGATGTAGTAGAAACAAGATGCAAATCAAAAGAGATATTTTATGCAAATGACCCCGATACTGAATGGTATAAAAAGAATATCCCTTGTATGGACGCATGCCCTGCAAATACCCGCATTCCTGAATATCTTGACTCTATCTCCCGTGGAGATTTTGATAAGACCTATCTTATAAACAGGATTGATAATGTCTTCCCGCATACGCTTGGAAGGGTATGTTCCCATCCATGTGAGACAGCATGCAGACACGGTTTTGAAGGGCTCGGAGACCCTGTATCAATCTGCTGGCTAAAGAGGGTTGGCGGAGACTATAAGAGTAAAGAGAAAATAAAACTACAGGGTGTAAAGAAAAAGACATTGAAAAAGGTTGCAGTTATTGGTGCAGGTCCGGCAGGGCTTGCACTGGCAAACGATTTAGCCCTCTTTGGACATAATGTAACTGTATATGAGGCACTCCCGACTGCTGGGGGTATGCTCTACAGCGGCATCCCTGCCTTCAGACTCCCGAGGACTTTAATACAACAGGAAATAAAAAACATTACAGACTTAGGTGTAGAAATCAAATTAAATACAAGAATCGGCAAGGAGATAACCCTTCAACAATTAAAAGAGGGCAATGACGCCGTGTGTATTACAACAGGATGTATGGTGCCTGTAAGATTGAATGTTCCGGGGGAGGATTATCAGGGTGTAATACCAGGGCTTGATTTTATGATACAGGTCAATACAGGAAAACTGAAGGGTTTAAGAGGAACAGTAGTTGTAATCGGCGGAGGGTTTACTGCAATAGACTGCTCAAGAACTGCATTGAGGCTCGGTGCAGAAAAATCAATAGTGCTTTACCGAAGGACAAGGAACGAGATGATGGTGGATGAGAGGGAATTAAAGGAGACATCCCTTGAAGGGGTAGAATTTCAGTTTCTTGTTGCACCGGTAAAAATAATATCAAAAGCCCGTGAGAGGGTATCTGAGATAGAGTGTGTGAAAAACAAATTGGGCGAGGCTGGGGCAGATGGAAGAAAGAGACCTGTTCCAATAGAAGACTCAAACTTTAGAATCAAGGCAGACTGGATTATACCTGCAGTCAGCCAGCAATCAGACCCATCACTCCTCCCTTCAAAACTAAATATAAAAACTGAAAAGGGGATGGCAGCAGTGGACAAGACGACATATATGACATCTGAGAATGGGGTATTTGCATGCGGTGATTTTATATCAGGGCCAAGAAACATAATAAGTGTAATAGGCGAGGCACATAAGGTTGCCAAAGCCATAGACCTCTATCTGATAGGACTGGAGAGGACAAGAGAAAAGGTTACACAGACAGTCTATAAACAAAGTGGAATGCGGAGTATTACACAATGGAAGGTGAACAATCAGGATATTTACGATGTAATCCCAAGAAAGGAAATACCATCGCTGAAGAAGGAGCAGAGGACTGGTCTGGAAAAAGAGGTTGATTTGGGATACAGGATGGAGACAGGACAGATGCAGGCGGACAGGTGTTACCTATGCAATCATAATATTCAGATAAATGGGGATGAATGTATTCTCTGTGCAAATTGCGTAGATGTATGCCCGCTTGACTGTATAAAGATGGCAAGAAAAGATAAAGTCATGGTCAAAAATGGGGGGGATTACAAAAGCGAGAACCTCAATGTCTTCTATATGCTCATTGACGAGGAAAAGTGCATAAGGTGCGGACTCTGTCTTGATGTATGCCCAACCGCATGTCTCTATATGGAAAAGCTTCAGTTTGAGAAAGAAAGCTCTTAAAAAGGTTTTATAAAATGAGTTAAATCTGATATAATATTCTAAAACAAAAGGGAGGGACGCATGACAACAGCGATAAAACAACGCAGGGAAAACCTCATTAAAGTTAAGCAGTATATAACCGATGCTAATGGACATAAGGTGGCTGCGGTTATTGAGATTGAGGAGCTTATCCGACTTAAGGCAATAGTAGATATTATACCAGCATCAGAAATCTGGCTTTACAAAAACAAAGAAGTTCTTGAGAGCGTCCGCAGAGGGCTTAAAGACGCTGCTAAAGGCAGGATATCGAAGCTCAACATTGATGAACTGTAGGAGAATCCTCATTGTTTGATATCTATCTCACTGATGAAGCCCTCAAGCTCTATTGGATTATACCCTTCTTCCCAAAAATCCAGCAGATGTTCAAACCGGTCTTCCCATTGGCCTAAACAATGGGCGATAAAGGCTTTTGCCTCCCAGCCATACTTTTTCTCGTAATACCAATATTCGCGTGTAAAGACAGTCCTGCCCCTGTAATTGCTCGTGGTAATCTGAATATGGTCTGATAGCGGCTGCATAATGTAAAATTATAGCAAAGGTGGGTGACAGAGGTGAGTCATTTAAGATAACAATATGATGTTTTAGATTTTTCTGACTGTAGCTTTTTTTACATTCCCGAAAAGTGCTGCAAATCTTTGTTATGAAATTTTTTGAAATATGCCTGCACTTCTTTGAGTACACGCTCAGAGATTACTGCTTCTATCAGGACTAAAAACTCCTAAATCTGACGCATACTTGATAATAGCAGCCCTTGCGGCTTCATCTTTACTCTGAAAAAGTCCTGTCTCAACCATTTTTTTCAACACATCTTCTTCTGCTCTCTCTAATTTGACATTAGCAACAGTCCTCATAGTCATTTTCTCTATAACTATAAAGCTATTACATTTTCTTATTTCTTTTATTATACACCCTCCCCAACTTCCTTATCTCCTCTTTTGCCTCTTTTCTCAGTTCAGGAGGGGAGAGGATTTCACAATATGGCGCCCAGTGGT
>MHDO01000048.1 GCA_001805005.1 Nitrospinae bacterium RIFCSPLOWO2_12_39_16 | reverse complement strand
ATAAGTCCTGTGTTACTATCGCTTACAGTTCCATTTCCATTGTCAGTAAAACTTCCTGCTATTGCCATATCATTAAAAAGTGTCAGTGTCAGTGCCAGTGAAATGAATATATTAGTTTTCATGTTCCCTCCATAAGTCCCCCTCACCCTAACCCTCTCCCCAGAGGGGAGAGGGAAACTATTTGCTTCCTCTCCTCTATTGGGAAAGGGTCAGGATGAGAGGTAAATTTTAATATCTCAGTAATGAGCCTGTTGCACAAACCCTATTTTGTCACCCTGAATTTATTTCAGGGTCTCATAACATATTGATTTTATTAGATGCTGAAACAAGTTCAGCATGACATTTTCCGTTATTTTGCCATTTGTGCAACAGACTTTTTATCCTTTCTTGAATTTGCTTTAATCACTAATGAAACAATATCTCTGGATAAATTCCTCATATCTGTGCCAATTGTATACTTATGATACCTTGTAAAATCTCTTACCGCTTTTTCGATATAAATTGCCAATTCCATTGCCTTTTTATATATGGGTAAATTCTCGTAATAAGCCACTTAAAGAAAGGCATCAGCGATGCTCTTTTAAAAAATAATCAAATCATCAAATAACCGACTCACTGTCCTCACCGCACACACCGCACATAGTAGCTGGAAGACTTATAGTCGATGACGACATAGCCATCGTTGAAAAGCACGATCCATGCGCCGGACGAATTGTACGCAATTGTAGTAGACGACCAATAGACCGATGAATTAGTATTCGGAAAATAGGTTGTGTTTATAGATGGAGAATATGTTCCATAATTGACTATGCTTATAAGTTCCTTCTTTGATGGAAGTCTCCAGTCGCTCTGCCCGCCGAGGGTGAGATTGTCACAGTAAGTTCCTGCATCACTCCATGTCCTCTGTGTATTATCATCCTCTTTCTGCCATATAAGTCCTGTTACATTATCAGTAATCGTCCCATTCCCATTATCTGTATAAGATGGCGGATTGATTGAATAATCATGGTCTTCACCATAAGTGGTTGTATATGATGTTGTCTGACCTGTATCAGGGAGTTTAAGCATAGTCCATGTTGATGATGTGGTAGAAGGTGTTGCACTCACTTGACTTGATTCACTACTCTCACCATAACTATTCACTGCGGTTACTACATAGTAATAGGTAGTGCCATTAGTTAGACCTGTATGTGCATAAGGACTTGTCCCACCTGTAATTTTTGTGCCTGTAGTCTTTGTAACTCCTGATGTTGTTGACCAGTAGATATTATATGATGTCGCTCCTGAAACACTACTCCAACTTATAGACACCTGACTACTTCCAGCAGTAGCACTTACACCTGTGGGTGCAGATGGGGCTGAGCCTAATGTAATACTATCACTTGAACTTGCTGATATATTCCCTGCTGCATCTTTGAACCATACATAAACCGTCTTTGTCGCACTTCCACTACTTAATGCAAATGAAACACTTGCTGAATAAGAGGTTGTGGAGGTAACCGATGTCCAGCCTGTTGCTGATGCCGATGGCGTAGTTGAGGTCTCTGATGCGTAATATGCTGTTACTCCTACATTATCAGTTGCCGATAAGGTCAATGTAACTGATGTGCTTGTGGACGATGTTGCACCGCTGTTTATTGAAACAGATGGACTTGATGGGGCTGTGGTGTCGGAAGTTGTAGTTGTTGAAGGTATCCCACTCACTTGACTTGATTCACTACTCTCACCATAACTATTCACTGCGGTTACTACATAGTAATAGGTTGTTCCATTGGTTCTGCCTGTATGTGTATATGGGCTTGTCCCACCTGTGAGCTTTGTGCCACTTGTCTTTGTAACCCCTGTGCTTGTTGACCAGTAGATGTTGTAACTTGTTGCATCTGATACAGAAGTCCAGCTTATATTCACCTGCCCATTTCCTGCAGTAGCAGTTACACCTGTCGGTGCTGATGGGGCTGAGCCTGTTATAGCAGAGGTTACAGAGACCTGAACATAATCGCTTGCAGTTGCACCCATGCTATCTGTCACAGTCAATTTGAATGTCACTGTATCTGTGGTGGATGGGGCAGTAAATGAAGGAGTTGAGGTATCATCATTAGTTAAGCTGACTTGCGTGCCTCCTGTCTGTTTCCACTTATATGAAACGATGGAGCCATCAGTATCACTGGATGCAGAACCGTCTAATGTTACTATTACACTACTATTTACAGACCGGTCAGAACCTGCATTTGCTGTCGGCTTATAATTAGATTTTTCTCCTGAAACAGTAACATTTACATAGTCAGTTGCAGTTGCACCTTTATTGTCAGTTACAGTCAGCTTGAATGATAGTGTGTCAGCGGTGGATGGAGTAGTAAATGAAGGTGTTGCACTGGAGGAATTGGTTAATGTAACTTTAGTTCCTGCCGTTTGAGTCCATTCATAGGAAGTGATTGTCCCATCTGTATCAATAGAGTCTGTTCCATCCAGAAAGACCAATGTATCAGCATTGGAGGTTTTATCCGAACCGGCATTAGCAACAGGGGCGATATTTTCTACTATACATGTCTCACCAGAATCATAAAGCGGTTTTGTATATGTAAATAGCTCCTTCGGATATTTTTCCATGCTAAAATCCAGACCTCCAGAAAGACCATCCCAGCTAAAACTTATGTTTAAGGAAGCCTTTGGGAGCATAACAAAGGCTATTGAAGATAGATAGGCATCTGCTGAAACTCTGTAACATATATTGGTCAAAGATATGTTGGCTTTTGCAGTAGTCTTTACTCCCAAATTATTGTTTATGCCGGCAAGTGTGTATTGCCAGAGTTTAAGGTCTACATCAGGATTAACAGCAGCAGATACGCTTATTTTGCCCTCAAGTTGTGGTTGTTGAAAAGTGAAATCATAGTTACTGTTATTAAATGATGTTACATTAGCTGGATTCAGAGTGGCTTTCATTCCTGCATCAATAGAAAGTTTTTGTGTGAATCCTGTCTCAAATTTAGCGCTGCCATTTGCCCCGAAGACGAGATTTAGAGAAATGGTTACATTGACGGTGCCACCTGTTACAGCAATGGGTATGATTAACTTGCCGAGAGGAAGGGTTACACTTTTATCAAATGTGAGCTCTTTTGAAGAGAATGATAAATTTATCTGCTCGCCTGTCTTAAAATTTATCTCTGCATATTTGTCACTTACGATGCCGTAATTAAATGCAAAAGTGAGTCTTGGCGCCTCTAACACTGCCTCTCCATTTATAGTTATTTGGTCAAAAGTAGTGCTTGAATCACCATCTGCATCAATGACCTTGTCAATAAATGTGTAGGTGAAGGTATTACCACTTGCTGAGATTGTTTTGTCTTTGGAAGGCTTCACTTTGGCTACTGTAACTCCTACCTTATTAGGTATGGATGTTTTGTCAAGATGTTCTTCCTCAAGCATTACATCACCTGAAATCTCTATGCTTTTTACAACCTCGCTGAATTCAGGCTCAACCGTATTTATTACCGTCTGACCATTGATAGTGGTAATTGAATCTACCTTTCGGGCTGTATTTTGAACAATAATGATATCCCCTGGTTTTAAAGTTTGTGTAGTTGCAGGGGAACCGTTAAAAGTGATGGATGAATTGTCTGATGAGGTTATCCTGGCTCTATGTTGAAGAATCTAAGATGTTAACACTGCTCAAAGTCGTTGCTGATGCTGTTGCTGTATTAGTAGTGTCAGTAGTGGTAGGAGTGGTGCTGTTATCACTTCCTCCCCCACCACCGCAACCGGATAAGGTTATGATTGTGAGTGTGAGGAAAAGGAGAAGGGGTGATGGGAAGAATGGGAGAAAGGGAGAGAAAAGAAAAAAATTTCTATTACCGGTTAAAACTGACTGAGCAAATTTTGTGCCTTTCCTTGATTACCCCTGATTAAATCAGGGGCAGGGGCAAGATTGCTTATCATGTTCAGCCCTCCAAAATATTTCCCCTCACCCCCTACCTTCGCAGGGGCAAGCTTAATCCTCTCTCCAATTGTAGGGGCTGTTCCCTGAACAGCCATGGTTCGTTCGGGGAACGAACCTTACGAGGGGAAAGAAAATACTAGGATTATTATGCGGAAAATATACCATAGAAAATTACATTGTCAAGGAGAAATTAGTGTTTTTTTGGGAGGTTTTATCATACCATCCAAGAATAAAGTGGAACTTCTATATCTTTCAATTCTTATCTAATATTTCAATCCCCTTTCTTTTAATTTCATTTGATATAAAATCGTTATCTTCCTTAAGAGAGCCTGTTGCACAAATACCAATTTGTCACCCTGAACTCGCTTCAGGGTCTCGTAACTCATTGACTTTGTTAGATGCTGAAACAAGTTCAGCATGACAAAACGAATGATTATGTCATTTGTGCAACAGGCTCAAGATAATCTTCATAAGAAAAGATTATCGGCTGAATGTCTAAGTTAAGCTTATCAATAAGCATAATTATCCTTGTCATGGTTTCTAATCTATTCTCGTCATTAACATTACTTGAAAAGATGGCAATGTCAATATCACTTTCCTTCTTTGTTTTACCGCGGGCATACGAGCCAAAAAGAATAGCCTTATCCACATGACAGACCTTTTTTACTTCTTTAAGGTATTTCTTTAAAATCTTAATTACTTTAGTTTCCGCCTTAGCCATTTATATAACTTCTCAGTCTGTTTTAAAATTTGCAAACTCTTTTCTCTGTTGACCAGTGTTGACAACTTTTTCTTATAGAACGGATACCTGCCTTCAATGTAATATGTTGTCAATTCTGCAAGGAGTTTAAGATGGTTCTCAGGGAGATTTAACTCTAACAGCCCTTGCAGTTATACAAGATTATGGGATCGTGGTGATTCTTTCGCAAATTTATGAAGATGAATTGCTTTTAAGAGTTTCTCTACCGCCTGCTGACACATAAAAACAGTGTAGAGATATCTCCTGTTTTTTTGTAATGAGCGGGCTGTATTTATGTCATAATCGGCAATATCCAGCCAATATTCTACTTTTTCAGATATACTCATCATTATAAGTTATGGGAATTATAAGATACCCTTTAAAAATGTCAACACGATTTTTCAGTTTTTCAAATTTTCGTGAAAAATTCTGCAGTATTTCAGAAGATATACTGCTGAATTATTATCCAGCCTATTGTAATAAAAATCGATACGACTGTCACCGGTATCCCCACTTTTGCATGTTCTTTAAACCCTATATTAACACCATACTCCTTCGCCTGCTCAAAGGTAATAAGGTTTGCAATACTGCCGATAGTTATTAGATTCCCTGCAAAAGTGCTTGAAAGGGCAAGGACATACCATTGGGTATGGTTTGAAGGGTCAAGGAATTTTGTAATAAGCATTGTTGCAGGGACATTACTCACAATGTTACTTAATAGGGTAGAAAATCCAGTAAGGATATAGAGATTGTGAATATCAATACTATTTGCATTTAAAAATTCAACAATTGTAAATGGCAGATTTACTGCCTCTACCCCCTTTATCACAATAAATAATGCACAGAAGAGTGTAATCAGATGCCAGTCTATAAACCCAAGTATTGAGCGGGTGTGCATACTCCTGCTGCAAAGCAAAAGTCCTGCAATACTTATCGCACTTATCTCCCTCGGTATATCAGTAAAGAAAAGAATAATCAGGATAATGGTGGCTATTATCCCTTTCGTACTCTGATGCCTGTTAAAAGATGCCCATGCCCGTCTTTCAATAATAGCCGGA
Source organism: Nitrospinae bacterium RIFCSPLOWO2_12_39_16 (assembly GCA_001805005.1). Classification (GTDB taxonomy): domain Bacteria; phylum Nitrospinota; class Nitrospinia; order UBA9942; family UBA9942; genus UBA9942. Next base: position 1,872 of record MHDO01000048.1, on the reverse strand, counting down.
GAATTATTCCCCACAAAATTTTTGCTGTAAATAATATTTATAACAAAATATGCCCCTATCAAGGAAAGAAGGGATGGAGGTGTGCACCATAAAAAGAAATGACCGAAATCAAGTTTTCCCAGTTGACCTATTAGCATATTCTGAGGATTTCCAATAATAGTAGATGCTGAGCCTATGTTGCTTGATACTGCAAGACCGATGAGAAATGGAATAGGGTTAAGACCTGCATTCATAAGTGAAACTGTGAGCACAGGTGTAAATGCGAGGCAGACTATATCATTTGCAAGGATGGCTGATAATACTGCACTTACAATCATCAGCACGAGTAGAAACCTCTCCGGCTTGTCCATGAATTTTGTAATCTTCAATGCAGTCCATGTATAAAAACCGCCAAGCCTGAACTGAGAAGAGAGAACCATAAGCCCGTAGAGGAGGAGTATAGTAGAGATATCTATTGAGAGAATTGCCTCTTTTGTTGACAGGACACCAAAAACAACCATTAAAATTGCACCAATGAGTGCAATCCCTGTCCTGTCAAGGGCAAGCCCTGGAATTTCCCCAATAGCAACACCTGCATAGGTGATTAAAAAAATAATCAATGCAAATTCAGAAACCATACTTTAATTCCATAAAAATAGTATTATTCTTTTTTAAGACCCCAAATAATGTCCTGTTTTCATCACCCTCATAAAACTCCCCTCCGATTATCCCTTTCCATGAGTCTGTAAAGGCATAGCGGACAATGGGTCGTATAAAATAATCATTACGATTGAAGTTCCAGACACCAAATACCTCCATATCAAGAGTCTCATTAAATAGTTTATAATCAACACGACCACTCATAGAATATTGAGTTTCATCAAGCTCACCGCTGAAAGTCGCATTTTTTATATATATTGACCTCTCTGCCTGATTTTGAATTTTCTCAACATCTGAATATTTAAATATATACCGTCCTATGAACTGAAGGTTTATGTTTAGTGTCTCTATAAATGTCCTATCGCCTCCAATGACGCCATAAAGATTCGGATTTTTTATGTAAGGATAATTGCCATCCATATCCTCTGTCAGCATATAAGCCGCTTCTCCTCTAAAACCATAGCGACCATAATTTTTGGCAAAGTCTGCACCGAAAACCTGAATCCTGTGGTTTGTTATCTCTATAAGCCTCTTCCCTCCATTAGTTCCTAAATACCTTACCTCCGGTGTCAGGTCAAAACCATTAAAATAACTTATTGACCAATCAAGGTCACTACCAATCTTATTTAATCTAAAAGCTGCCTCGCTGTTCTCAATATTATAAGCAGGCTTCTTTTCAGTCGGCTGAATGAAAGAGGGAAAGGCAAATGGGACTTTATTCGGCTCAAAAAATGGGCTGTAAAAAAGTGTTGCAGTTAGTTCAGATGAAAAGTAGTAGTCATATTTTAAGGATGCAACTCCAGTCTTTCTATCGCCCTCTTCAGGGAGGAGGAGGGTGTAATTTTTTGGAGACAGATTGTCAGTAGGGTTTACACCATCTGCCCTCCCCCATGTAATAATCTGCTTGCCAATACTTAAATCGGAATTTTCAAAACGGAAGATTGCCAGACCCTCAAGGAGTTCACTGACTGAATTATCATTATTATAATGTAATATGTCAAAATTATACGCCCTCGCCTCAAAGCGGCTGTCAATCTTATCACCGAGTCTCGGCAGTATTTTTAACTGAGCAGTAAGACCCAAAAAGTCTGTCTTTTCACTTGAAGCCTTGTCAGAGGAGAAATAATCTGTCCTTAAGAAGCCACTTAAACCTTCATCCTGCAATCTGCTATAAAGATTTCTACCTAACCCTTCATCGTCCTTTTTTATGTCCTCGGCAAAACCGACTCCTGA
>MHDO01000047.1:10747-11183 GCA_001805005.1 Nitrospinae bacterium RIFCSPLOWO2_12_39_16 | reverse complement strand
CATTGATTTGGTAGCGCTTGAAGAAAAAATTGTCTATAATAGATGATGCCGAGAAAGATTTGTATATCCGTAATAGGAAGTGGAAGTAATGATGGTACACTAAGTCCTCAAACTGCGAAGATTGCTAATGAGGTGGGAAAAGAAATAGCAGAGCGTGGAGCGGTATTAATATGTGGAGGCCTTGGCGGGGTAATGGCTGAAGCTGCAAAAGGTGCGAAAGAGAGAGGCGGCCTTACGATCGGAATCATTCCCGGTGAAGATCCTGATAGCGCAAATCCTTATATTGACATTTCCTTGCCAACCGGGTTGGGTTTTGCGAGAAATGTTTTAGTTGCTTACTCAGGAGACGTCGTTATTGCCGTAAACGGCAGGCTTGGCACTCTTTCGGAAATCAGCTATGCCCTTATGAAAAAGAAACCAGTAATCGGCATTCATA
>MHDO01000047.1:0-10698 GCA_001805005.1 Nitrospinae bacterium RIFCSPLOWO2_12_39_16 | reverse complement strand
TTATGGTTTTTGAAATTCCATCTTTAATGGAATTTTTTGGTGTCCAATCGCATTCTGAATTTATTTTGTTGCAGCTTATAACACTCCTCCTCTGTTCCCCCATTTTTGCAGGACCATGGACATGTTTTGTATCGGCTCCTGCGGTTTTAAGCATTATATTGCATAATTCATTTACAGATGTCTCTATACCTGTTCCAATATTATATATTCCATTGATGTCATTTTTAATGGCAAGCACATTAGCCTCCACTATATCTTCCACAAATGTATAATCTCTTGTCTGTCCTCCATCGCCATTTATAATAGGCGGCTCTCCCTTTAGAATCTTTTTTGCAAATATAGCCACCACACCCGCCTCTCCATGGGGGTCCTGTCTTGGTCCATATACATTGGCATATCTGAGTATAGTGTGATTGAGATTATATGTCATTTTATAAAAATAGAGATATTTCTCTAAAGCAAGTTTTGATATGCCATAAGGACTCAATGGATTTGGGGGATGTTTTTCGTCTGCAGGAAAATAATCCTGCTCACCGTAGACGGCACCACCTGTAGAGGCAAAGATGATTTTTTTAATTTTATGCTTAACTGCCAATTGCAGAAGATTTAATGAACCGAGTATATTGACATCTGCATCATAAATCGGGTCATCAACAGATTTTCGGACATCCATCTGGGCTGCATGATGGTTTATAATATCAATCTTATTTTCTTTAAATATACTCTCCAGCCCTTCCCTGTCTCTTATATCAATCTTATAAAATTTTGCCTTAGCATTTAAATTCCTTAATTTACCTGTTATTAAGTTATCTGCAACTATTACCTGATAACCTTCTTTTATAAATCTATCTGCTACATTTGAACCAATGAAACCCGCACCGCCTGTAATAAGTATGTTCACTCAAACCTCCCGTAATAACAATTGACTATTGTCTATTTAATCTTCAATTGTCAATCTTCAATCATAATAGGTGCATCTGTTTGAGGGGTGGCTCTTTTGTGCCTGACTTTTTTGTCAGCCTTGGCTGCCCGCCCTCATCAAACTCTTTATTTTCCAGATTGGCGAGAACCTCTTTTGCCCTCTCTATAACCTCTTTAGGGAGTCCGGCGAGTCTTGCCACCTGAATCCCGTAGCTCTTGTCTGCACTCCCAACTGCAATCTTCCTTAAAAATATTATCTCATCATTCCATTCCTTTACAGCAATATTGTAATTTTTTACACTATCAAGTGTTATTGATAGCTCAGTCAACTCATGGTAGTGGGTGGCAAAGAGGGTCTTTGCCTTTGTATTATTGTGTATGTATTCAACAACAGACCATGCGATACTTATTCCATCAAATGTGCTTGTCCCCCTACCAATCTCATCAAGTATTATAAGACTTCTTGAGGTGGCGTTGTTTAAGATATTGGCAGTTTCATTCATCTCAACCATAAATGTGCTTTGGCCCTTTTGCAGATAATCCTGTGCCCCGACCCTTGTAAAGATTCTGTCAACAATGCCGACCTTTGCCTCCCTTGCAGGGACAAAAGAGCCTGTCTGTGCCATAAGAACAATCAATGCTACCTGTCTCATATATGTAGATTTCCCTGCCATATTGGGACCTGTAATTATCATGATTTGATTGTTATGGTTATCAAGACAGGTGTCATTCGGGACGAATCTTTCACCCTCAATTATTCTTTCCAATATGGGGTGTCTCCCGTCTATTATCTCAATAGTATCATTCTCATTTATAGATGGACATATATAATCATATCTGCTTGCAACTTCGGCTAACGACGCTAACACATCAATCTCTGATATTATCCCGGCCATCTTCAGTATCCTCTTTCCCTCCTCTGCAATCCTTTTTCTTATCTCTTCAAAAATCTGATACTCTATATTTTTAATCTTTTCCTCTGCACCTAATATCTTATCTTCATATTCCTTGAGCTCCTGAGAGATATATCTTTCTCCTGTGGCTACAGTCTGTTTCCTTACATAGCCTTCCGGAACCTTTGATAGGTGTTTCTTTGTTATTTCTATAAAATATCCAAATACTTTGTTATAACTGACTTTGAGATTGGCAATGCCTGTCCTCTCCCTCTCCCGTCCCTCCATCTGGACAATCCACTCTTTACCATCCCTGCTTATACTCCTCAATTCATCCAATTCCTTACTGTAGCCATCCTTAATCAAACCGCCATCCTTTAAAGACAGGGGAGGTTCATCTTTTATTGAAATATCTATAAGCTTCTCAATATCAGAGAGGTCATCCCATTCTGAAAGCATCCCTTTAAAAATCTCACTGGGGATTTTTTCTAAGAGTCCCTTTATAGTTTTTATAGGGGTGATAGAATTTTTTAGGGCAATCAGGTCCCTCGCATTTGCAGCAGATAGGGTAATGCGGGCAGTAAGCCTCTCCATATCAAGTATCTTGTTTAAATTATCCCTGATTTCTTCCCTTGTCCTGTGCGAATCTTTCAATTTGCCTACTGTATCATGCCTCGTTTTAATTTTATCTGCATTAAGGAGAGGTTTTAAGAGCCATTCCTTTAGTCTCCTCCCCCCCATTGATGTAACAGTTAAATCTAATAGTCCTAATAAAGACCCCTCTTTTGAGCCATCATAGCTTCTTCGGGTTAATTCAAGGTTTCTCTGTGTGGAGAAATCAAGGTTCATGAACTCATCGGACTTTAAAAGAGATATGCGGTAGAGATGTGTAAGGGGGGACTTTTGTGTCGCTTTAAAATAATAGATTGCAGCACCTGCGGCAGATACAGCAAGGGGCATATTCTCGCATCCAAAACCGTCAAGGGAGGCTGTCTTAAACTGTGATAGGAGTGTCTTATGTGCATATTCATAGTCATAGACCCAATCCTCACATGAATTGACAGCAGCAGAGAGTTCAGAGTTCAGGGTTTGGAGTTTAGAATCGGAATTATTAAGGAAACTTTTAGGCACAAGAATCTCCTTCGGCTCTAATTTAAGAAACTCATTTTTAAGCCTCTTAATCAAATCTCCATTTGAGGCATCTGAGGAATCAGAAAATTCCGCTATTCTAAAATCACCTGTTGATATATCAATTACTGCAAGACCATATCCTCTTTGATTAGGATATAGGCTTATAAAAAAGTTATTTTCCTTTTCACCGAGGAGATGGGGATTCAGGACTGTCCCCGGTGTAATAACCCTGATTACCTCTCTCTTTACAACACCCTTTACAGTCTTTGGGTCCTCCATCTGCTCGCATACTGCAACCTTAAAGCCTTTTCTTATCAAGCGGCCTATATAAATATCAACTGCATGGTGAGGGACACCGCACATGGGGACAGGATTCTCTTTGTTTTTATCACGGGACGTAAGTGTGATATTGAGGGCTTTGGATGCGGTTATTGCATCATCAAAAAACATCTCATAGAAATCGCCGATGCGGAAAAAGAGTATAGAGTCAGGATAATCCCCCTTTATATTCTGATACTGCTTCATTGCTGGTGTGGTCTCATTTTTCATAACGGCTTAATTCTATCATATTTTTTATTCAGTTCACCAATTCACAAGATTAATGAAAATGAAAATCTTGCATTAGCCTGTAAAAAATGCTAATTTTTAAAATTAAAGGAGATAAGGATGGAAGCAGATATTGAAAAACTTAAAAATATTGCAAGGCAGATAAGGATTGATATACTCACAATGCTGGTTGAGTCAAACTCTGGGCATACGGGAGGCTCTCTCTCTGCCACAGATATACTGACAGTCTTATATTTTTATAAGATGCGTTATGACCCGAAAAATCCTAAATGGGAAGATAGGGATAAATTTGTTCTTTCCAAGGGGCATGGTGCACCCGCACTTTATGCCGTCCTCGGAAGGGCAGGCTATTTTGGTTTAGAGCATTTCCATACATTGAGAAAGTTAGGGAGTATTTTAAGGGGGCACCCGAATAGTGCTGTAACACCCGGAGTTGAGGTATGCACAGGCTCCCTCGGTCAGGGATTATCACAGGCTAATGGGCTTGCACTGTCAGCGAGGCTTGATAATAAACCTGCAAGGGTTTATGTGGTGCTTGGAGACGGAGAGACTGATGAAGGGCAGGTCTGGGAGGCAGCGATGACCTCAGCCCATTATAAGATAGATAATCTCTGTGCGATATTGGACAATAACGGATTGCAGATAGACGGCACAAATAAAGAGGTTATGAATATTGAGCCGGTTGTTGAAAAGTGGAAGTCCTTCGGCTGGCATGTAATAGAAATCAATGGACATGATATTAAGGCAATTGTTGATGCACTGAATGAGGCAGAGAAAATCAAAGGAAAACCTACAATGATTATTGCCCATACTATAAAAGGTAAAGGTGTCTCCTTTATGGAAAATAAGGTTGAGTATCATGGTGTTGCTCCGACAAGGGATGAGTATGAGAGGGCAATGAAGGAACTGGGGGTAAGTTAAAGTGACTAAGATGCTTGGAACAAGGGATGTATACGGGGATGTCCTGATAGAATTGGGGACAGGAAATAGGGATATAGTTGTCCTTGATGCTGATTTGGCAAGCTCTACAAGGACTGCAAAATTTAAAAAGAAATTTCCTGACAGGTTCTTTAATATGGGTGTATCTGAGCAGGATATGATGGGGACTGCCGCAGGGTTTGCCTCTGCAGGTAAGATTCCGTTTGCCAGCACATTTGCTATATTTGCCACAGGGAGGGCGTGGGAACAGGTCAGACAGTCTATCTGTCTCCCAAAAATGAATGTAAAGATTGTTGCAACCCACGGAGGCATAACTGTCGGCGAGGATGGGGCATCACATCATTCTACTGAAGATATAGCGTTGATGCGGGTTCTTCCAAATATGACAGTTATTATCCCTGCTGATGGCTATGAGGCAGGTGCCGCTATAAAGGTGGCGGCAAAATACAGGGGACCTGTATTCATAAGATTATCAAGGGAGAAATTCCCTGTCATATATCCTGAAAATTGCGAGTTTGAAATAGGCAAGGCAAAGGTTCATAGTATAGGGGAAGATGCTACAATTATCTCTTGCGGTTTAATGGTTCATATGTCTCTTGAGGCAGCCGAAGAACTAAAGCGGGATGGCTTGAGTGTAGGCGTTATAAATATGTCCACCATAAAACCCCTTGATATTGATGCAGTATTAGATGCGGCAAGGAATAGCGGCGCAATAGTTACTGCTGAAGAACATTCTATAATTGGCGGGCTTGGCAGTGCAGTTGCTGAGGTAATATCAGAGAACGAGCCAGTTCCCTTAAAACGGGTTGGAATAAATGATAAATTTGGAATGTCAGGAAGCACGGCCGATTTATTGAAGCATTACGGATTGACAAAAGAAACTGTTAAAGAGGCAGTTCATCATGTTGTAAAAATGAAGGGGATAAGAGTCAGAGATTAATCTTTTACTAATCTCTAACCCCTAACCCCTATCCCCTGATTTATGATTCAGTTATATCATGTCTCTAAAAACTACAGCAATTATCAGGCACTCACAGACATAAGCCTCAAGGTAGAAAAGGGTGAATTTTTATATGTAACAGGTCCAAGTGGTGCAGGTAAGACTACCCTCCTTAATATTGTATTCTGCGGTGTAAAGGCTGACCAGGGGCAGATAATTGTAAATGGAAAGAATATCCTTAAACTAAAGGATTCCGATATACCATATTACAGAAGAGAAATCGGTGTAGTATTTCAGGATTTTAAACTCCTTCCTAAAAAGACAGTAGCTGAAAATATTGCCTTTGCACAGCGAGTGATAGGGGTAGGCAATAAGGAAATTAAGAAGAGGGTCTGGATGTCACTCAAAATGGTTGGGTTAAGCCACAAAAAAGATACCTTTCCTTTAAGGCTTTCAGGTGGTGAGCAGCAGAGGGTTGCAATAGCAAGGGCACTTATAAATGAGCCTCAGATAATCCTCGCTGACGAGCCTACAGGTAATCTTGATTACGATATCTCAATGGAGATAATGAAGCTATTTGAAGATTCCAATACAAAGGGCGCCACAATAATTGTTGCTACACATAACAGAGAGATTTTAAAAAATTTTCCCCACAGGATAGTTAAGTTGAATCAAGGGAGAGTAGTTACAGAGTGAATATATCATCTGTCAGTCTTGACCTGCATCAGACAGTGATAAAAGACATGAAGTCCGCTTTTTTCTTCCTCTACCTTTAATACATTAAAAGCCTTTTTAAATAATTGCCTGATATCCTTTTTAGTAAAAAAATGGTCATAGTGCTTGAATTTTGTGCTGAATACTGAGAGAACAAAAAATGACCCTTCTTTTAACACCATACTGACATTCTCAATGTAGATTTTCAAGTCACTCTTTTTTATATGATGGAGGCATCCATAATCTATAGCTATATCAAAAATGTTTTTGGAAAAAGGGAGGCTCAGTATATTACCAATAAAAAAATGGATATTTTTCTTAATCCCTTTTACTTTTGTGAATTTTTTTGCCTGTCTAATTGCCAATAACTCCATATCAAATCCATAGGCATTATATCCATTTTCAGCAAAAAATATAGTATGCCTTCCTTCACCACAGCCTATATCAAGAATCTTTCCTTTGGGCTTTTCTTTTTTTATCTCTTTCAAAAATCTGACAACACTCTTTGTAGGTCTTTCTGCAGGCCATCCATGCTCACCTGTTTTATATGCCTCATTAAAAAATTTTCTTTGCCTTTTATATATCATTTTAGGGATACTATAGGATATTCATTGATTAATCTTCAAGTATTTTTATTCTTAACAGTTTGTAGCTGACAGGTCTTCTCTCAATCGCTTTGAACTGAAATTAATCTGTCCATGAATTTGTCCACGAATTTCAATTGACACCTATTTTTCTTTAAGGTTATACTCTTACCCATAAAGAAACCAATTTCCTATCTGTTTATTCCATCGGCTCGGAAAATTTTTATTTTTCATAGTTGTATATTTATATTTTACTTGACAGTAGATAAACATTATGCTAAGTTTCAATAAACAATTATCATAAATAGATAAACAAGGAGGTAAGTATGAAGATTTCATTTTCAGCAATGAAAGGTAACATGGGGAAACGCGACTTTTATGTAGCAATGATTAAATTGAGTCTTATCCCTAAAATCTTTTCTTATCATGACTGGGCGGAATTTCCACCAGAACAGAGAGCGCAACGTGTTCTTCAAAAAAGCCGTATCCCAGAGATTACCCAGTATATCCTTGATAATGAAGAAGGCTACCTTTTTTCATCTCTTACTGCTTCATTTAATGGTGAAGAAGTATTTATGCCTTCTGGTGGAAGCCCTGAGATTGGTATTCTCGAATTACCACTTGACAGTCACTTTGTAATTAATGACGGTCAACATCGTATGGCTGCAATTATTGAGGCACTTAAACAGAATCCTACATTAACTAATGAGACTATTTCCGTAGTTTTTTTCCCATTTGAAGACCTTGACCGTATGCAACAGATGTTTTCTGATCTTAACCGCACAGTTAAAGTAACCTCTAAATCATTAAATATTCTTTATGACCACAGGGATTTATTAGGGCAGGTGGTGCTGGATGCAGTTGAAAGGGTGTCAGTGTTCAGAAATATGGTTGATAAGGATCGTGTTTCACTACCACTACGTTCACCCAAACTTTTTACATTGAGTGCTGTATATGACGCCTCTCGAGAATTAGTTGGTGTTGTTACTTTGGAAAATCAGTATGAAAAGGCAGAAATCATTAACAATTACTGGGAAGCCGTTGGTGCTAATATTCGTCAATGGAAACAAGTGCAAAAAGGAGAACTTAGACCTTCTGAATTGCGATCTGAGTATATCCACTCCCATGCAGTTGTTTTATGGGGAATAGGTGTAATGGGTAGAGACCTTATTCAAGAATATCCTACTAACTGGCAATCCAAGTTAACCCGCTTATCAGATATTAATTGGTGCCGAACAAATAAAGAATGGCAAGGTGTTTGTATGCAAGGGGTTAATATAGTAACCCGGATGCAAACAAGAAAAGATACGGCTTCTTTTTTGAAAAATAAAATGGGGCTTTTATTGCCACCAAAAGAAGCAAATCCAGTAACGCCAATTGATATTGATTCCAATACTCATTATGAGAAGTCAAGCACTGTGAAGAGTTATAGTAATCATAAGGTCTTCGAAAAAAAGTCTGGAGAAGACCTATCATCAGCGTTTGGGGATTTTCTGAAAAAGCAAGGTGTACCTTATGAAGTCTTAGACATAAAAAGAGGAAACTCACCTAAAGTTATACGAATAAATCAAAAAAAGTGCCTTATAGCTCATGCTAATCTTAGTGAGGGCAAGCATTGGTTTGGTTTTCGACCTGATGATATTGAAGGAGTTGGAAAATATGATTTTGCAATTCTTCTTTGTGGTGATAATAAACTGGAAAAGAAATATAAAGTACCGCACGAGGAATTTAGACAATTTGTCTTAAAAGGAAGGTTGCAGGAAGGTAAAGATTATCCAGATTATCAAGTAACAATCTTTCCCAACAGAGGATACATAATGAAAGTGACGGGAAATTCAAATATTGAATTAGATATGAATAAATATCAAGTTGAGAATTGGTGATATGTGATTAAAATAAAAATGGAACGACTCTATTTTTGCCTAACAAAACAATCAACTCGACGCAGAATAGACTTTTCAGGTCAGCAAGAATGGTTGCCTGTGCGGGTTGCTTATATTATGCACTAATAGAAGGAGGACTGAACAGATGATGTCGTATACAAGAAAATATATTGAAGGTAAGAAATACTCTCAAGATGATTTGATACCGGTAATTGTCTTGATCTTAGGAGTCAGCGGCGGAAGAGCACATAAAAAATATGTTGAGGAAAAAGTTTATGATTTGTTTCGGAATGAATTTTCAAAAGATTTATATCATAAGAAGGTTGCGAATTATAACGTACCTCGCTGGAAGCATGATATTGCGTGGGCAAAAGAACGAGCAAAACAAATTCATAATTATATGAAATCTGCAAAAGAATCAGGAAGAGGAACATGGGAATTATCATCAAAAGGTAAAGAATATTTTGAACAGTTATTAGACGAACTAAAGAAGCTGAAAAATGATGACAGAACAATTCACTCCAGCAGACGCAGTGAAACTGTGCCGCTGATTTCCGATGATAGACGCTAAGATGAAAATGAAGACGAGAATTCGAGATTCACAAGCGGTCGTTGAGAATTTCACAGCCCTTCACCAAGGAAAGATTCCGGAGCACTTGATGAAAAAGGATGCACAACGGATCGGCAAGGAGTTTGACCCGAACTTATACTTCACGGTGCTTACGCATCTTACCTTGGTGACTGGCTATACCCTTGACTATGTCTATCGCTACACGGGATTCGGCGGAAGTCCGCTCCTCTATGTCCGCCAACTCGATACCCCGCCACTGAAAGATAGCTTTAACAAATTTGAGGAATTCTGGAAAGAGAAGCCATTTCAAGATGAACTCAATAAAATTATTCAACGGGAATCAGAAAAAAGAGGTTACATGAAAAAATAAGGAATCAAATGAAAAAAGGTCAAATGAACTTAGATCTAATAATGGGTGGAATAGTAGAAGTTATCGCTTTTCTTTTGTTCCTGCTTTTGTCAGGGATACCGATTGGGATTGTGTTATATATCTTTTGGCCTGTTCTAAATTTGGATAAAGAAACTGAGAGTAAAAGAAAGTTGCCTCGTGAGAGCTATCCCCACCCTGAAGGGTGGGGCATTACGCCCTCACTAAAAACTGGCAACTTTCTTAACTGAATAATTTCGGTTGTCTATGCTCAATTCTATGCTGATATTTTATATATCTTCTTATTACTTCTGCGGTTATTTTGTCTCCAACTGTTCTGACAAAGTATCCATCATTCCAAAGTTCTCCACCCCAGAGATATTTCTTCAGCCAATTGTATTCTTCAAAAATCTTGCGGGAGCTTATCCCCTTCAACATATTCACAACCTGGGCAGGAGAATACTTTGGTGGAACAGACAAAAACACATGAACATGTTCTGGCATAATTTCCATCGTATCTATTTCAAATTCATATTGCTGGGCTATTTCTTCAAAAAGTTCTTTAATTCTTTTCTCCACCTCCTTTTTCAAAATACCCTTGCGATACTTTGGAATCCAGACAAAATGATATTTGATGTCATATACCGCATGTCTCGTAGCTCTTATTCCCATGCGGTGCATTCTAACATAATTCGTGCCCTCGGCACGGGGGCATTCATCCCCGCCCTGAACAGGCTGTCCGACAATCATACAAATGCTATGTGCAATGGCTTTTGATAAAAGAGATAATTTAGCGAGGGATATAATTTTCGTATTGATTCCTCTATTATATCCCATACTCCTCTCTTTTTATTGAGTAAGTACCCCCATATCTTCTTTATATTCCTTGCAGCACATACAATATTGAACTCTGTTCTCACCCCTTCTATCCCTCTGGTAAGAAATGTCCTGAATCCCTTATTCTCTTTCATATCTCCAAATACTGGCTCTACAGTCTGCCATCGTATCTTGTAAATCTCTTTTCCCTCCTCTGTCTTCATTTTCGCTATCATTATATTTCGCTCTCCTTCATACGGTAACATCTTAAGATATCTTATGCCATTTCTCCTTTTTGTGCATTTGCTTTGACTCTGACAACTCAAACATCCTACCCCTTTATATGCCCTCACACTCTTCTTCTTCTGTTTG
>MHDO01000046.1 GCA_001805005.1 Nitrospinae bacterium RIFCSPLOWO2_12_39_16 | reverse complement strand
AAGGGACAGAGTAAATATGATACTATGTTGATGTTCCGGGGTTTTAATGCCTATGCAGAGGCTTTCCGCAAGGAGAGCGATGCACAGGAGAAATAAAAACTTAATCAATCCGCAGATTACGCAGATTACCGCAGATTAAAAGATAAAAGATAAGAGTTAAAGGAATTTAAAAATCTGTGTAAATCGGTGAAATCTGCGGATAAAAGATTTTAAATGAAAAATACAACCATCAAAGTAGATTATCTCGCTCGTGTTGAAGGAGAGGGGTCTATTTTGATTAAGATTAAGGATAATGAGGTTACTGATGTCAGGTTCGGGATTTTTGAGCCGCCGAGATTTTTTGAAGCCTTTCTTCGTGGAAGAAAATATTCTGAGGCACCTGATATCACATCCCGAATATGCGGCATCTGTCCAATAGCATATCAGATGAGTGCAGTCCATGCAATGGAGGATGCCTTTGGCATAAAGGTTACAGGACAACTAAGGGAGCTTCGCCGTCTTATTTACTGTGGAGAATGGATAGAGAGTCATGGTCTGCATATCTATATGCTCCATGCCCCTGATTTCCTGGGGTTTCAGGATGCCCTCCAGATAGCAAAGGATTATCCTGATATTGTTAAGAGGGGACTACAGCTAAAAAAGACAGGCAATGATATTGTTAATGTTGTCGGCGGGAGGGAGATTCATCCCATTAATGTGCGGGTTGGCGGTTTTTATCGTGTGCCGACAAAAAAAGAGCTAAATGCACTTGTTGAGAAATTGAAGTGGGCGAGGGATGCAGCCCTTGAGACAGTCAGATGGACTGCAAAATTTAATTTTCCTGAGTTTGAGCAGGACTATGAATTTGTATCTTTGAGGCATCCCGATGAATATCCATTTAATGAAGGGAAGCTTGTCTCAAGTAAGGGGCTTGATATAAATATTAAGGAGTATGAGCATCACTTTGAGGAGGAGCATGTCTCCCATTCCAATGCCCTACAATCCGTCCACAAGGAAAGGGGCGAATATTTTGCAGGACCACTTGCGAGGTTTAATTTAAACTTTGATAAATTATCTCCTATTGCTCAGGAGGCAGCGAAAGAGGTTGGAATCATGAAGGGAGTTTGTAATCCCTTCAAGAGTATTATTGTCCGCAGTATTGAGACTCTGTATGCGTGTGACGAGGCACTTAGGATTATAAATCAGTATGAGCCTCCTGAAAAATCTTGTATTGATGTAATACCCCGTAAAGGCATCGGATTTGGATGCACTGAGGCTCCTCGCGGGCTTTTATACCACCGCTACAGCATTGGTGATGACGGCTTAATAAAAGATGCAAAGATTGTCCCTCCTACATCTCAGAACCAGCGTATGATTGAAAACGACCTCCGCACTTTTGCCTCATCAAACATTAACCTGCCCAAAAATGAGCTTACATGGAAATGTGAGCAGACTGTCAGAAATTACGACCCCTGCATCTCCTGCGCCACACACTTCTTAAAAATAGATTTTGAGGAAACAAAAACTTAATTTAGCCACAGACTTACACAGACTAAACAGAACAAAAATTTAATTAACCACAGATTAACACAGATTGACACAGATAAATGCAATTAACCCAGATTATGCATTAACTACAGATAAACACAGGTAAACACTGATAAAACAAAAACTTATTATACTTCCTCTTTCACTTAAAAAGTGAAATATATCTTTTTCTAATTCATTGAATAACCTGTGTTAATCTGTGTTTACTTGTGTTTTCACGCATTTTTTGGATTTATAAAAGAAGGCAAAGATGTCTATGTTTATTTCAATAATGATGCAAATGGCTATGCTGTAATAAATGCAAAAGAGTTAATGAAAATAGTGAGTGTGAAATAGAAAAAAAGTGAAACTTCCTCTCCCCTTGTGGGAGAGGGTTGGGGTGAGGGGTTATTTTAAATGAAGACTGAAAGGCAAATATCCTCTGGCGGTGTTGTATTCCACAGGATTGATGACAAAATAGAAATTGCCCTTATAGCTGTGAAAGGTGGCACTGTATGGTGCCTTCCAAAGGGTCTTCTTGAAAAAGGGGAGGGCTTAGCCCGTGCAGCCCATAGAGAGGTAAGAGAGGAGACAGGAGTAGATGGAAGAATTTTAAAACTAATAGACTATATCAAGTATTTTTATGCCCATAAGGATAAAGGCAAGACAATAAGATATTTAAAGATAGTCTATTTCTTTCTTATGGAATACACGAAAGGCAATGTAAGGAATCATGACTTGGAGGTTGATGAGTGCAAGTGGTTTCCCATAGATGATGCGATAAAGATGATTGAGTATGATGATGAGAAGGAGATACTAAAAAAGGCAAAGAGGATGATATTAAGGAAGCCCATCAGTGATATTACATAAGACCAAGAAGGGGACAGAGGATTCTTAGTCCAATTAATATAACAAAGAAACTGATTATATCCAGCACAATACCTGCCCTTATCATGCTTGTAATGGGCACTCTTCCAGAGCCATAGACTATTGCATTTGACGGAGTAGAGACAGGGAGCATGAATGCCATACTTGCACCGAGACATACACCTATTGCAGGCGGAATCCCGCTCACACCTGCTGTATTTGCCACAGAAATCATAAGAGGAACAAGCATATTCGACGTAGCGGTGTTTGATGTTACCTCTGTTGTAATAATTGCAAGTCCGATTGCTACTGCTGTGATTCCCCAGAGTGTATCCACTCCTGTAATTTTAAGAAGTATATTTCCCATGAAATCTGCAAGTTTTGTTGAGAACATCAGTCCGCCAAAGGAAAGCCCGCCACCAAATAATATTATTGTCCCCCAGTCTATCTTTACTGCCTCACTCCATGTGATAGTAAATTTCCTGTTTTTCCAGTCAACAGGTGTGAGGAATAATATGAGAACAGCTATTAGTGATACAACCTCTTCATGTATATGGGCATCAAGTAATTTATAGATATTTGATTCAGTGCCAAATATAGCAGCTACTATTCCGGGCAATATCCAGAGGGTAATTGCAATTATAAAGGCAGCAAGTGTATTTTTCTGTCCTCTTGTCCATGTCCCCATTTCAGACCTTTTTTGTTTTATGAAATCAGATAACCCTTTTATTTCCTTTAAAGGAGGTTTATAAATTGAAAACATATATATAAGCATTAAAAATATCATAGTAATCATTATTGGTAATGCCATAGTCATCCATAAGAAGAAGGGAATTTTTACTCCGATGATTTTATCTATCATGCCTATCCCTATGAGATTTGGGGGTGTTCCTATCGGTGTCCCTATGCCTCCAATAAGTGCGGCATAGGCAATAGTTAGCAGGAGTCCCACTTCAAACTTTGACCTTCCGCCTCCTGAAAGCTGATTGACAGTTGCCAATATTCCCAATGTGATTGGATACATCATTGCAGTAGTAGCACTGTCGCTTATCCACATTGATATAAATGCAGGTATAATTGCAATTGCAAAAAATACCCTGTAGTAGCTGTTGCCGACCCATGGTAGAGAAAGGATACTTAATGCAATGCGGTAGTCCAACTTATGTGTCTTCATTGACTCTGCAAGCATAAAGCTTCCAATGAATAGAAATATGATGGGATGGGCAAAGGGGGCAAATACAGTTTGAGATTTTGCAACGCCTAAAATAACGCAGAGTATAGCCCCAAGTATTGCAGTTGCAGGGATTGGTATTGCCTCACCAATCCAGTAAATTAAAACAATACCAAGGACAGCACTTAACCTGTGTGCCTCAGTGGAGAGAATGGGTATGGGGATGAAGAGAATTGTTAGAAAAACTATGGGACCGAGGAATAGACTTATTGTTTTTCTATAAAGCTCAAATCTTTTTTCTCCCTCTGAAATTACCTCTTCTATTTCATACTGTTCAGACATGAATTAAGGTTACAACATTTAGATGTTAATCTTTTATTTTTTAGTCTGATAAAAATTTTCTATTTCTCTTAAAAATTGTGACCAGATTTCAGGAATGTTTTTAGATAGGTCTTCTAACTGTGCCTCTTCAAGCATAAACCCATACGCATGAATGAAGAAGTGTCTAAAGGATAGATACTCATAAAGTTTATCGGATAGATTCTCCGATATGATTCCGAGAGATACTGAAGTATTCAGCAAATCTTTATGCCATGTTTCTGATCTGGAAATTTTGATGTTTTTACCTTTCAGTATTTGCTTCAAAATATTCTCTATTCCATTGTAAATATTATGAAGAAAGGTGGCAATGGCAGATAGCTCTATAACTGTTTTTTCGGTTCTTGCCATGGCTTCCTTTAGATTATTCAATACATTTTCCACATTCTCTTTTTCTGCAAGGATTTCTTTTGTTAGATTATCCATATATTTTTATGCCAGTTTCTTCTATAATATCATTGAATAGGGATTTCTTAGACAAGTCAACAATGTCAACAGACTTTGGGAGATATTTAAATAATTCAGCGTAAAATTTAAAGAACAATTGAGGCTTAATCCCTTTTACTCCAAGGTCTATGTCATTAGATTCTCTGCCTTTTTCAATTGAAGAACCAAATAAAAAGATAGAAGAAACATCATATTTTTTAGCACACTGCAAAATTATTTCTTTTTCTTTCTCTGTTATCATTATGTTACCTCCTTTATTATATTTTTAGTCTTTCAAAGTGATTTTTTTAAACGAATTATGGCATAAGTCCCTTTTAGTAGCAAGGTGATTTTTCCCTAACACTCTGGTATTAGAAAGACACACCCATAAAACTTGAAATAAAGGCATGTATACCAGAGATGATGAGAGTAATCACCAAAAAGACATATTATTTTTCATTTTTAAAGATATCTGCTTTCAATAAAAACTTATTTATTTTTAATGTAAATAGTCTTATAATAAAGAAAATTATCTCCACACCCCTCCCTCTTCCAGGGGTAAGGGGGGACTTATTGAAATTCCTATACTTTAGGTTATTGTAATATTACATTATCATCATATGGCTTTTAGAAAAGGGGATAAAGTTCAATCTAAAAGTGATCCCAGCAAGGTCGGGCTCATTGAAGAACTTGGCCCAATCCACGCTGGATTACAATACTATACTATTTTCTGGGGCGGTATAGAAGGATCAACTACTGTACCTGAAATTGATTTGCAGCTATATCACCCTGCAAAAACACCGGTTGATAACCTTCTTAATGGGAATATAGCTGGCTACAGAGAGTTCTTACGTCTCATTACTTATTTAAAATTAACACGCGATTATCCATTAAGAAACAATATTTATGCGTTTAATGCATCTCGCACTCGGTTCTATCCGTACCAATTTAAACCGCTAATTAAGTTCCTGGATTCTCCAAGCCAACGGTTATTAATTTGTGATGAAGTCGGTCTTGGTAAAACGATAGAGGCAGGTCTAATTCTTACTGAACTTCGTGCTCGACAAACAGTTGACAGAGTCCTTGTGATATGTCCGGCTAATTTAACTGCAAAGTGGAAATTAGAATTAAGAAATCGATTTGGTGAGGATTTTAGAATTCTCCAAGCAAATGATTTTCCGCGATCCCTATAGATCACATACAGAACAATGAAGTAAAAAATATATTTGAACAAATATTAGCTACGGCAGAGGCGATTGAAAGAGAATGGGTAGATGACAACGACTGCAATAAACTTTTAGAACTCGCTAAAGAAAAATATACAAAAGTAGAATTTTCTCCTAAAGACCCTACTACTCGTTTGTTTGGTGTTCCAGAAGCCGTTGCAGAAATAGCATCATATCTTGTCTCACTTCAGGTTAAAAACGGTTTACATGCAGTAATAGATTTTGGTGCGGGTACAACTGACTTTTCAATATTTAATTTGGAGAATGTACGAACGAGGGCTGAGGAGAAATTTTGGTATGCAGCTCGCAATTTACCAAGAGGCGCTCAGCGTATTGAACGTATTGTTTCTTTGTATCTGGAAAATATGAGTAGGGAGGGGAATATTACTGACTCTCATGTTGTACGTGCAGTTTCAAATATCAATAAGTTACCCGACAACATCAAATATGAAATAAAACAAGAATTAAAAGAATTATGGGAGGAATCACACGCTGTTTGGGGTCAAGCATATAGTCATCGGAAAAGCCAATCGGAATGGGAGAAAGATAAAGTACATGTTTTAGTTTGTGGTGGAGGAGCTAAGGCAACATTTATTAACGAAATATTTAGCAAATCTTGGATGGAAGATTGGGGTCCCTATACCATTTATCCGCTTCCTATACCTGATGATTATGATACTACGAATGATAAAGCGCCTTTTGACAGGATGTCCGTTGCATATGGTTTATGCCAGCCTTTACCCACTCTTGGGAAATTCACGCTTCCAGTCGATTCACCAGATCAGACGCCACCAAAACTCCCCATTCGCCAAATGCCAGAATGGGATGACCGAAAGCCGACATCGAACTGGTTAGGTTGAATTATGGCATTACACTGGAAACAAAATCAACAAATGCTAAAATTGAAAATTTTAAGTGCTGATATACCCCTGAGAATAGACTTGGTAAATAGACATTTAGAGACATATTTATAATGGTATTAAATCTGATTAGTTATAGATGGCTTCTCCATTTTAATCCCTCGGTATCTCCAGCATCCTGTCAAGTGACTTTTTGGCTCGGATTCTTATTTCTTCCGGCACTTTGATTATATTTTTCATATCCCGTATGCCGGTATATACATCCTCAAGTGTGGTGAGCTTCATATTGGGGCATATCAGTTTATTGGAGCATAGGTAGAATTTCTTATCAGGGTTTTCTTTCTTGAGTTTATACAATATCCCCATTTCAGTTCCGATTATAAACTCTTTTGCATCAGATCCTTTTGCATATTTATACATCTCTGATGTGCTGCAGATATGGTCAGCAAGGTCAAGGACTTCAGGTGTGCATTCAGGATGGGCTACGAATTTTGCATCAGGATATTGTTTCTTCATCTTAAGCACATCTGATGGTTTAAGATACTGATGGGTTGGACAGAATCCTTTCCATGGGATAACCTCTTTTGTTGTAAGTCTTGCAGTATACATTGATAGATTCATGTCAGGTATCATCAAGACCCTCTCTCCATCAACAGAATTAACAACCTTTACGGCATTTGCAGATGTGCAGCATATATCACTCTCTGCCTTTACATCTGCGGATGAGTTTACATAGCAAACAACGGGGACACCCGGCAGTTCCCTCTTTTTTTCTATTAATTTTTCAACTGTCACCATGTCAGCCATCGGACATCCTGCCTCAATCCTTGGAAGGATGACTGTCTTATCAGGTGAAAGTATGGAGGCACTCTCAGCCATAAAGTGGACACCGCAGAAGACAATAACCTCTGCATCAGTCTTTGCCGCTATCTGGCTCAATGCAAGGGAATCTCCCGTTACATCTGCCATCTCCTGTATCTCATCCCTTTGATAATTATGGGCGAGCATTATGCCGTTCTTTTCCTTCAGGAGTTTTCTTATCTCCTGCTGTAGTTCATAAATTTTACTTGACATATTTTAAATTATCTCATATCATATTCATTTTAACAAATCAAAAATAGAGAGGTTTTTTATGAGGACATTTTCAGCCAAAAAAGAAGAGGTAAATAGCAAATGGCATCTGATTGATGCAGATGGCAAAGTATTGGGCAGGCTTGCAAGTGAGATTGCAAATATACTCAGGGGGAAGAACAAGCCTATCTATACACCCCATGTGGATACAGGCGACCATGTAGTCGTAATAAATGCAGAAAAGATTGTCCTGACCGGAAAAAAGCTTCAGGACAAGGTATATTACCGACACTCAAATTATCCGGGTGGTTTGAAAACCACTACTGCAGGAAAGTTATTAAAAAAGAGGTCTGCTTCGTTAATAGAAATAGCAGTAAAAGGTATGCTCCCAAGGAATACTCTCGGCAGGGCGATGTTTAAAAAACTGAAGGTGTATCCATCAAAGGAACATCCTCATACTGCCCAGAAGCCAGAGGTAATGGAGCTAAAGGGTTAAGGAGGATTAATGGAATTAGAAAAATTTTACGGCACAGGTAAGAGAAAAAATGCCATAGCAAGAGTCTGGATGCAGATTGGCAATGGCAAGATTATTGTGAATGAAAAGCCTATTAATGATTTTTTTGGAAGAGGGAATGCTGTTGCACTTGCAACCCAATCATTGGAAGAAACTGATACCCTGAGTAAATTTGATGTAAAGGTAAGTGTTCAGGGGGGTGGAACAATGGGGCAGGCAGGTGCGATAAGGCACGGCATAGCCAATGCCCTTCTCCATGCAAATCCAAATTTAAGGCTTGTCTTAAAAAAGGCAGGTTTCCTGACAAGGGATTCCAGAATAAAAGAGAGAAAGAAATACGGACAGAAGGGTGCAAGAAAGAGATTCCAGTTCTCTAAGAGATAAACGAGTTTAAGAGTTCAGGAGTTAAAAAAGTTATGGAGTTAACTCCTCAATTCCTCAACTCTTTAACTCTTTAACTCTTATATGGTTAATGTAGGAATTCTTGGTGCAAGCGGTTATACAGGTTTAGAACTGATAAGGATACTCCTTAATCATCCTCATGTAAAAATATCTGTAGTTACATCTGAAAAATATTCCGGAAATAAAATCAGTGATGTTTTTCCTTTCTTTAAAGGACATTTAGATTTAAAATACGAATCCCTTTCCCCCGAAGAAGTATTAAAAAAATGCGATTTTGTTTTTTCTGCCCTTCCTCACAAGGCATCAATGTCTGCAGTTCCGCCACTATTGAAGGCAGGCAAAAAGGTTGTTGACCTAAGTGCAGACTTCAGGTTTAAATCTCCTTCAACTTATAAAGATTGGTATAAAGAGGAGCATAAAAATCCTGAACTGTTAAATTCGGCAGTTTATGGCCTTCCAGAGTTAAAGAGAGAGAGGATAAAGAGTGCAAATCTCGTTGCAAATCCCGGATGTTATCCGACAAGTGTTATACTTGCATTAGCTCCGCTGTTAAAAGGAAATATAATTGATACAGATTCAATTATTGTAGATTCCAAGTCGGGTGTTACAGGGGCAGGGAGAAAGGTTGAGGAGGCACTTCTCTTTTCTGAGTGTAATGATAATTTTAAGGCATATAATATTGCGTCACACAGACATACGCCTGAGATGGAGCAGGAAATAAGCGAGATTGCCAAAAAGGCTATTAAAATAACCTTTACACCGCATCTCTTACCTGTAAACAGGGGGATTTTAAGTACTATTTATTGCTCCCCTCTAAATAAAAATTTAGCATCAGAAAATATTTTAAAAATATATGAAGATTTTTATAAGGGGGAGAGGTTTGTGAGAATTCTTGGGATAGGAAAATCTCCTCAAACTCACTATGTCCTTGGCTCAAATTACTGCGATATTGGTTTTCAGATGGATGAAAGGACAGGAAGGATAATCATTGTGTCTGCGATTGACAACCTTGTTAAAGGTGCGTCGGGTCAGGCAGTTCAAAATATGAATATTATGCTTGGTTTTAAGGAGGATACGGCTTTAGAAGGAGTTGGAATTTTTCCATAAGAACAAGGACTTGATTAATCCGCAGATTACACAGATTTTTAAAAAAATATTTTGTTTTAATCTGCGATAATCTGCGAAATCTGTGGATAAAAGGATTTTTTATGAAAGAGATAAAGGGCGGAATAACTGCAGTAAAGGGGATACGGGCTTCAGGTATATCATGTGGTATTAAAAAAACAGGCAAGAAAGACCTTGCCTTGATTGTTTCCGAAGCGGAGGCTTCTGTTGCGGGTGTATTTACTGAGAATCGCATAAAGGCGGCACCTGTAATATTGAGCCAGAAGAATATCAAGAAAGGAAAGGCAAGAGGTGTAATAGTAAATAGTGGTAATGCAAATGCGTGTATGGGTAAGACAGGATACAGACATGCAGAGGAGATGGTGGATCTGACAGCTAAAACTCTTGGTATATCTCCTGAAAAAATTCTTGTTGCATCCACAGGTGTAATCGGCGATTCCCTACCTATAGAAAAGATTAAAAAAGGAATACCCGCCCTTGTTAAAAAGTTAAGCAGAATAGGTGGAATGGATGCAGCAGAAGCAATAATGACTACGGATATTGTTTCTAAGGTAGCCGCTGTAGAATATAAATACGGGAGGGTGTCTATAAGAATAGGCGGGATTGCGAAGGGTTCAGGGATGATATATCCAAGACTCGCCACAATGCTATCTTTTATTACAACAGATATTGCGATTTCACCTAAACTCTTAAATATTGCACTCAAAGAGTCAGCAGATAAATCATTTAATATGATTACAGTAGATGGTGATACAAGCACAAATGATACTGTTTTAATTCTGGCAAATGGATTGGCAGGCAACAAAATGATTACTGACAGAAACTCAAAGGAGTTTACCCTATTTGTAGAGGCGTTGAATCATGTTACAACTGCCCTTGCAAGGATGATTGTGAGGGATGGTGAAGGGGCTACAAAATTTGTTGAGATAAATGTTAAAAAAGCAAAAAAAATTGAGGATGCAAAAAAGATTGCCCTTTCAATTGCAAATTCAAATCTGGTCAAGACAGCCCTTTTTGGGGAAGACCCGAACTGGGGGAGGATTGTATCAGCGGCAGGGAATTCAGGTGTAAAGTTTGATTCAGATAAAATAAAACTGTCAATAGGTAAGGTAGTGGTATTTGAAAACGGCAGTGGTGTTAAAGGGGATTGGGAGAGGAATGTGAGGGGTGTTATGAGGGAAAAGGATATAACTATAACACTTGACCTTGGAATCGGGCATGAAGAGGCAAAGGTGTGGACAACAGACCTCTCGTATGATTATGTAAAGATAAATGGCAGCTACAGGAGTTAGATAATTTTATATTTGTGTAAAAATGTATTGCAAAATTAAAGAGTTTTGTGATATAAATAAAAAGTTCTATCAAAGTAAACATTAACAAAATTTGAAGGAGGAAGCATGTCGTCAGCTATTACGATGAAGCAGTTATTGGAGGCAGGTTCCCATTTTGGGCACCAGACTAAAAGGTGGAATCCAAAGATGAAGAAGTATATCTTTGGGGCAAGGAATGGCATCTATATTATTGATTTACAAAAGACACTCAAGAAGTTTAAAGAGGTTACAAAATTCATATCTGAAACTGTTGCCAATGGAGAATATATCCTTTTTGTCGGAACAAAAAAACAGGCACAGGGTATGATTGCTGAAGAGGCTAAGAGGTGCGGTATGTTTTTCATGAATCAGAGGTGGCTCGGCGGGACCCTCACCAATTTTAATACCATTAAGAAGAGTATTAGAAGATTGAAAGACCTTGAAGCGATGAGAGATAGCGGTGGCTTTAATGCTATTACAAAGAAAGAGGGTATTATGATAGAAAAAGATATTAAAAAACTTGATAAATATCTTGGCGGGATTAAGGATATGGATAAACTGCCAAAGGCGATATTTGTTATTGATACCCGCAAAGAGAGAATAGCCATTAATGAGGCTAAGAAGATGGGTATTAAATCTATAGCAGTTGTTGATACAAATTGCGACCCTGATGGTGTAGATTTTGTCGTGCCTGCAAATGATGATGCAATAAGGTCAATACGTCTGATGTCTTCAAAGGTGGCAGATATTATTATAGAAGCTAAAGAGGCAATAGCGATTAAAGAGAGGGCTTCTGTAGATGAAATGGAATCTGCATTAGAGTCGGCTATTGTTCCAACAAAGGAAGCAAAATTGAACGAGATACCAGTACAAATATAAATTAAGTGTTAGTTAATCGTGTTAGTTACAATAAAAACTGAAACTAAAAACTGACACTGACACTGTATTATTGGGAGGATTTAATGGCAGTAAGCGCTGAGTTGGTGAAAACATTAAGGGAGAGATCAGGTGTAGGGATAATGGATTGCAAGGATGCCCTGGAGGAGACAAAGGGGGATATTGAATCCGCAATTGATTATCTGAGAAAGAAGGGGCTTTCAAAGGCAGTTAAAAAGGCAGACCGTGCAACTTCTGAGGGGCTTGTAGCTTCATATATTCATGCAGGCGGGAAGATAGGCGTTTTAGTGGAAATAAATTGCGAAACTGATTTTGTTGCAAGGACAGAGCAGTTTCAGTCACTCGTAAAAGATATTGCAATGCATATTGCTGCGTCAAATCCATTGTATATAAAGAGGGAGAATGTTCCGCTTGAGGTAATAAGCAAGGAAAAGGAAATTTATATTCATCAGGCTAAGGAGTCAGGCAAGCCCGATAATGTTGTTCAGAAGATTGCGGAGGGGAAGTTAGAGAAATATTATACAGAGGCATGTCTTATTGAGCAGTCTTTTGTAAAAGACCCTGATATTACAATCAAAGAATTCATTTCAAGAAAGATTGCCGAATTGGGCGAAAATATTCAGGTTAGCAGATTCGTCAGATATCAATTAGGGAAACAATAATTGCCAAAATTAAAATTTAAAAGGGTTCTATTGAAACTTACCGGTGAGGCGGTAAGCGGAGAAGGTGGTTTTGGTATTGACCAAAAGATAGTCAGAGATATTGCCCTTGAAATTAAAGAAATCCAGGAGATGGGCATTGAGACTGCGGTTGTAATAGGCGGAGGGAATATATTCAGAGGTTCAATTGCCGCCAATGACGGAATGGACAGGGTTACCGCCGATTACATGGGGATGCTTGCAACCGTAATTAATGGACTGGCACTTCAGAATGCCCTTGAAAGGGAAGGTGTCCATACAAGGATGCTGACTTCAATAGATATGAGGCAGGTGGCTGAGCCGTATGTCAGACGCAGGGCAATAAGACACATGGAGAAGGGGAGGGTAGTTATTTTTGCAGGAGGGACGGGGAGTCCGTATTTTACAACCGATACTACAGCGTCATTAAGGGCTATAGAGATAAATGCTAATGTTATACTTAAGGCAACCAAAGTTGATGGTGTTTACAGCAGCGACCCTAAAAAAGATAAGAATGCAGTAAAATTTACAGACCTTACATATATGGAAGTGTTGCAGAAGGACTTAAAAGTTATGGATACAACCGCTATAACTTTATCCATGGATAACAAGATTCCTATAATAGTATTCAGTATGAAGGAAAAGGGGAATATAAAAAGAGTTCTTTCAGGGGAGAAGATTGGGACGATTGTAAAGGGGAATAAATGATTCAGAATATCTATAGTGATACAAATAAGAAGATGGAGTCCTCGGTAACGGTTTTCCAGAAAGAGCTGGCAGGGATAAGGACAGGCAGGGCATCATTAGCCCTTTTGGATGGGATAAAGGTGGACTACTATGGAAATCCAACCCCTCTCAATCAGGTTGCCAACCTTTCTGTGCCTGAAAGCCGCTCAGTAACAATCCAGCCGTGGGATATATCTATTACCCCTGTTATAGAAAAGGCAATCCTTTCATCTGACCTTGGATTAACACCGTCTAACGATGGTAAAATTATCCGTATATCAATCCCGCCTCTTACAGAGGAGAGGCGAAAACAGCTTGTGAAGGTTGTAAAGAAATTGGCTGAAGACTGCAAGGTTGCTATAAGGAATATAAGAAGGGACAGCATGGAGCATCTAAAGGCACTTGAAAAGGATAAAAAGATTTCTCAGGATGAGCACAAAAAGGCACATGATGAGATACAGAAAATCACTGATAAATTTATAAATAAAGTTGACGAGATTACAGCAAAAAAGGATAAAGAAATATTGGAAGTATAATTAATAAAAAGGGGTTAGGGATTAGGGGTTAGTAAAAACTGAATTAACTCTTAATCCTTAACCCCTTTTTTTATTTTGTAGTTAAAATGACTGATAAAAAAATAGTAATAATAGGTGGGGGTATATCAGGACTTGCCACTGCCTACAGTCTTGAAGAAATAGCCCGAAAAAAAGGTGAGAGTATTTCTATAACCCTATTTGAAAAAAATAATAGAATAGGGGGGAATATCCTGACAGAGAGGACAGACGGTTTTCTTATAGAAGGCGGTCCAGACTGTTTTCTATCCGAGAAGCCTTGGGCAATTCAACTCTGTGAGCGGCTTGGAATGGGGGAGAGTCTTCTCCGCACCAATGACGAATACAGAAAGACTTATATCCTGTTGAATGGACATCTGCACGAACTGCCTGAGGGTGTGATATTGATGATACCGACCGAAATCTTTCCCCTATTAAAGAGTAATCTGATATCTCTTTCAGGCAAAATTAGGATGGGGATGGAGTTGTTCATACCAAAAAAGGAATCAAGTGCTGATGAGAGCCTTTCCCAGTTTGTCCGCCGCCGTCTTGGTCAGGAAGCCCTTGATAAGATTGCAGCCCCTCTTGTAGCAGGTGTCCATGCTGAAGACCCTGATACCATGAGTGTTAAGAGCCGATTTCCGAGGTTTGTTCAAATGGAGGAAGAATATGGAAGCCTTATTAAAGGGATGATTGCTAAAAGGAGAGAGATGAGGAGGGCTGGAAGTAAAGGAAATAAGCCTAAATACACGATGTTTATGACACTTAAAGATGGACTCTCTGAGATGCCTGCGACAATTGTCCAAAATCTTAAAATGACTAAAATTCTTACAAATAGAGAAGTAGCGGGTGTAGATAAAAGGGATATATTTAAAATATCTTTAAAAAACGGAGAAGTTTTAGATGCAGATACTGTGGTTTTTGCCACCCCCTCCTATGAAACAGCCAGCCTATTGACAGGGATTAATGATTCTATATCTGCTCTCTTAAATAAGATTCCTTATGCATCCACAGCCACTGTATCCCTCGCATTTAAGAAGGAAAGCATTTCCAATCCAATGAATGGATTTGGATTTCTTGTGCCGAGGCAGGAGAAGAGGAGAATAACAGGTGCAACATGGGTATCAAGAAAATTCTCATACAGGTCACCGGATGACTCTGTTTTAATCAGGTGTTTTATTGGAGGCTCCCATAATGAGAAACTGGTTTTTCTCAACGATAAAGATATGATAGAGATGGTAAAAGGTGAGTTGAGGGATATTATGGGTATTACATCAGAGCCTCTGCTGACCCGAATCTACAGATGGGAGAAGGCAATGCCACAATATACCATCGGTCATGAAGAGAGGCTGTCAATCCTTGATAAGAAGTTATCAGAATATCCAGGCATGTTTCTTACAGGCAGTTCATACAGGGGGAGCGGGATAAGCGAGTGTATAAAGGATGGACAGCTTACTGCCGAATTTGTCTTAAAATACTTGAATTTGTAGAGAAAAAATATATAATTTACCACAGAGGCACGGAGACACAGAGGAAAACAATAAGGAGAAATAGGGAAATTTAAGAAAAGATGAATGGAAAATATATTTTACCTTTTTTCCATCTCTCCCTCTTCTCCCTTTCTCCTTAATCTTTTTTTCTTTTGTCTCTCTCAGTGCCTCAGTGGTTAAAATTAAGTTTTTTTCTTGAAATATGGGTTACGATACTGAATGAAAAAAATTTCTTTATCTCTCCTACAGAAAACATTTCTTGCCGTAATAGTGGTATTCCTGCCTTTAATCATCGCCTTTGTCTATAACTTCAATATAAACAGAAAGATTTTAATGGGACATGCCCTTGAGGATTTAAGCAGTCAGGCATTTGTTTATGAGGAGGTTGTATCTCAGTTCCTTGAGAAATCAATGAATCGCGTGCAGGATTTTTCAAGTGACGGTGTCATAAGAAACGGAACCCAGAGTATCCTTGAAGGACAGCAGTCTGCTGTTAAGAACCTCAGCGATTATATTTTAAAAAATAAGATAGTTATAGATAAGTCAATTCATACCATCAGTATTATTTCCCCTGACGGGAGAGTTCTGACATCCACAGACCTCTCTGCAGTGGGAAGTGATTTGTCAGGGGAGAATTTTTTTAAGAAAGGAAAAGAGAGGGTGAGTGTGGCTGAAAAAAGGACAGCATCTCCAGAATTGCCAGAAATTGTAGCATTAGCCCCTCTCTTAAACATTTCAACAGGGAGACCTATTGGAGTTATTGCCAATTTTATCCACATATCGGAATTAAACTCAATACTTGAAAGAATTGAAACGGAGGAATATGAGGGCGAAAAAAGGATAACCGAAGCAGAACTGAAAAGACATAGAATAAAGATATATCTGGTCAACAGGGAAAAAAGGTTAATCAGCAAGTCTTCATTTGTCAATGACATAGAATTAAATTACATAATAGATACTCTGCCAGTTAAGAAGGCACTGGAATCAAATGAAGAGTTCTCTGGTTTCTATGATAACTACAGGAAAATAAGGGTTGCAGGTGCATCAGAATATCTGCCTGAAATGGAATGGGTATTAATTATGGAAGAGGATGTTGATGATATCCTTGCCCATACGAGGATAATAGGAAGGAATATGATGATAACTGCTTCTATCGTCATTGGAATAATTATTGTAATGTTTATCATCTTTTTTAAGGATGTTGTTATGCGAATACAGAGGGTCTCGGCTGCTGCAGAAGATATTGCAACGGGTAGATATGAGATTGATATCCCTATTCAGGAAGAGGACGAGATCGGTATTCTTTCAAGGTCTTTTAACAGGATGACATCTGAGATTAGCAGGAGGACTAACGAGCTTGAAGAGAGAGGAAAGAAGCTGAAAGAGGCACAGCATATAGCAAGGCTTGGAAACTGGGAGTGGGACATAGTTAAAGATAAGCTTTACTGGTCAGATGAGATTTACAATATCTTTGGCGTAGAGTTAGATAAATTTGAAGACAGCAGATTTTTAAAGTTTGTTCATCCTGATGACAGGGAGTTTGTTAAGAGTGCTGTCAATGATGCACTTTACAATAAAAAACCATACTCTATTGACTACAGGATAGTTCTTAAAGGAGGTGGAGAGAAGTTTATCCACGAACAGGGTGTGGTTGCTTTAAATAGCACAGGTGAACCTGTCCGTATGGTCGGGACAATTCAGGATATTACTGAACGGAAGAAGATGGAGATGTTTCAGCTTGAGCTACAGCGGAAATATGAGGAATTGATCAACAGCCTTAATGCAGGAGTTTTCAAGATTGATACTGATGGTAAAATGATTGAGGTTAATAAAGCATGTGTGATGATGGTTGAGGCTGATTCAAGAGAGGAACTTCTTAAACATAATGTCCTTCATTTATTGGAAAATAAAAACAAGCTCAAGGAGATAGTTGACAGGTTGTTGAAGGGTGAATCTGTGATTGATGAAGAGATTCCATTTATTACAATAAAGGGAAATAAAATCTGGACATCTGTTTCAACTGTATTAAAAAAAGGCGATAATGGTAATATCTATTTGGAGGGAATTATTGAGGAAATCACAGAAAAAAAGAAACTTGAAGACCAGTTGAGGCATTCCCAAAAAATGGAGTCGGTGGGGATACTCGCTGGAGGCATTGCCCATGATTTTAATAATATTCTGTCTGCAATAATGAATTACGGAAACCTTTTGATTATGAAAAAGGGGGGGGATGAAACTACAAAAAAATTTGCAGAGCAGATAATTTCAGCCTCAGAGAAAGGTGCAAGTCTGACAAAGGGAATTCTTGCATTCACTCGAAAACAGGTGATAAATCCGCAGGTTGTAGATTTGAATGGGCTTATTGAAAGAACTGAAAAAATACTGATGAGGCTGATTAGTGAGGATATTGAGCTGAATACAAATCTTACTGACAGGGCATTGAATGTTAATATAGACGAGGTGCAGATTGACCAGATATTGATGAACCTTGCAACAAATGCAAGGGATGCAATGCTTAATGGAGGGAAGATAACTATAAGCACATCCCTATATGAGATTAATGGTGAATTTATCAGGGCATACGGCTATGGTAAACCGGGGAGTTATGCAATGATAAACTTTGCTGATACAGGTGTCGGCATGGATGAAGAG
Organism: Nitrospinae bacterium RIFCSPLOWO2_12_39_16; assembly: GCA_001805005.1. Classification (GTDB taxonomy): domain Bacteria; phylum Nitrospinota; class Nitrospinia; order UBA9942; family UBA9942; genus UBA9942. Next base: position 4,821 of record MHDO01000046.1, on the reverse strand, counting down.
ACAAGGAAAAAGATATTTGAGCCATTCTTTACTACGAAGGGTCTTGGAAAGGGGACAGGGCTTGGATTGTCAATATCATACGGTATTATCAAACAGCACAATGGTTTTATTAATGTCTTTAGTGAGCCCGGCAATGGAACCGAGTTTAAGATATATCTGCCATTGACAACTCAAGAGGCTAAAGAAAGAAAACCGATAGAGGTTATTACCACTGTTAGTGGAAGTGAGACACTTCTTTTTGTAGAGGATAATTCAATTGTAAGGGAGACTACAAGGGTAATACTTGAAGAGTATGGGTATAAAGTCATAGAGGCTGTTGATGGAGAGGATGCAGTTCAAAAGTTTAATGAAAATAAGGATAATATAAAACTCATTATATCCGATATGATAATGCCAAAAAAGAGCGGGAAAGAGGTTTATGAAGAGATTAAAAAGATAAGTCCTGATATTAAGGTCATTTTTGTAAGTGGATATACAGCAGACCAGATAAAGACGAAGGATATAAGCGAGGATGGGATAAGCCTTTTATTTAAACCTATTACCCCAAATAAACTTTTAAAAAAAGTGAGGGAGGTGATAGACAGCCCGAATAATCCGAAATTTGGGTTAAAGGCTTAGAGCAACTCTAATTGCATCATTTAGTTGTTGAACCTTTTCAGCAGAAAGTGAGCCGATATAATGAGTCAGAGATATTTTTGGAATGCTGACGAGTTCATCACAGTGAATGCTGCTCTCGTGTTTTAAACCTTCTTCAATCCCCACCCTTACTTGAGTAGACAGTCCATCATAACTTGAATAAATAGGTGCACAAATTAGGGTAGAAAACCTTGAATCAATAAGCACCTGACGGCTCACTACAACAAATACACGATATTTTTTAGGGTCATGAGAAATACCTTTATATACACGATAAAGTTCCCCTCTCCTCATAAATTTATCTGATAAGACAGAACATCACCTGCCTCTTTATTGAGTTCATTTGCTTTTTTGTTGAGGATATTAAGGTCTTTCAAATCCCTTCTTCTTTGTGCCTGCCTTTCAATGAAATCCCTTACTGCCTCCTCAATGAATTCTGACCTGTTCTTTTGCTCGCCAAATAATTCATCAATGCTTTTAATCAGTTCTTCTGAGAGGGTTATAGATGTCTTGACTTTCATATTCTTTAACATACTACCTTTATCTTGTTTCGTCAAGTATTTTTTTTGACCTCTCCTCTTCCTTTAATACCTTTTTAAGGACTTTGCCAATGAGACTCTTCGGGAGTTCTTTCCTGAATTCAACCTTTTTAGGGACTTTATATTTTGTCAGATTAGCCTTGCAATAATTGATAATCTTATCTTCATCTGCAGATTCTCCATCTTTTAATACAATAAATGCCTTTGGTATATCACCAATGGATTTATAAGGTATGCCGATTACAGCAGACTCCTTCACCTTTGGGTGTTTGTTTAAGAGCTCCTCAATCTCTCTCGGATATATGTTATAACCGCCTGAGATTATCATCTCCTTTTTCCTGTCAACAATATAGAAAAATCCATCTTCATCCATTCTCCCTATATCGCCAGTGAAGAGCCATCCATTCTTTAAAACCATATCAGTTTCCTTCTCATTCTTCCAATAACCCTTCATAATTTGAGGTCCTCTTATTGCAATTTCTCCTATTTCACCTGTCTGAAGCTCTGCCCCTGTTATCAAGTCAACAATACTGCATTCAGTGTCAGGCAAGGGAAGTCCTATGCTGCCGAATTTCCTCTCCCCATATATAGGATTACAGTGTGTTACTGGGGATGCCTCAGTAAGTCCGTAACCTTCTATAACCTTTACATCTGTCAAGGTTTCAAATCTTACTGCCATGTCATGAGGGAGTGGGGCTGCCCCACTTACACAGAATTTCATAGATGACAGATTATATTTGTTCTCATGCCTTAACTCACCATTTATTGCTGAGAACATTGCAGGGACACCTATAAATATACTTGCCCTGTATCGTTCTATTGCCTTTAAGACATCCAAAGGTTTGAATCTTGGCAGGAGTATCATTGATGAGGCTAAATGGACAGGAAGGTTCAAGGATGATGTCATACCGAAGATATGAAAAAATGGGAGGACAGAGAGAAATGTCTCCTTTCCGACCTCTGCCTTTGAGAACCAGTGACGGCACTGGATTGTATTTGCAACTAAATTTCTGTGAGTGAGAATTGCACCCTTTGGAATGCCTGTTGTTCCTCCTGTGTATTGAAGAAGGGCAATGTCATCAGGTGAAATCCCCCTTAATCCCCCTTTTCCAAAGGGGGGTGAGGGGGGATTTGAAGAAGATTTCTTTATAAGTTTTAAAAAAGTGACAGATGATGTATCCTTTTTTCTGTCATGCTGAACCTGTTTCAGCATCTCTTTTTTCTCCTTCAGTCTGTATAGGAAATTTTTAGGAAATGGGAGAAAATCGGATACACTGCACAGAATAATATTTTTAATCCGAGTTTTATTGATGATATTTTTGAAATTCGGATAAAGTGTATCAAGGGCTATTATTGTCTCAGAGCCCGAATCGTTTAATTGGTATTCTGTTTCTCTTTCTGTATATAACGGATTGAACTGGACGACTATAGCCCCAATTTTGAGGACGGAGTAATAAGCAATTACCTCATGTGGACAATTCGGAAGCATTATTGCAACCCTGTCACCCTTTTTAACTCCCATATTAACCAATGCATTGGCAAACTTGATTGTTAGGCTGTGGAGTTCTTTGTAGTTTATCTTTTTGCCAAAGAATATTATGGCTGTTTTCTGGGGAAATCTTTCTGCTGTATCTGATAGAAAATCTGATATTGTTTTATGAGGATATTGAATTGATTCAGGGATATTGGCAGGATATTTTTTAAGCCACTGTTTTTGCATGGTATTAAAATAGCAGAAAATAGCATGAAAAGTCATCAGGAAAAGCATTTAACAAACGGCTAAAATATCTCTCAAACTGATTGATAAAAAAGTAATTTAAAGTAATTTAAAGCTTGACTTTTTTATTTTTTAAAATTATTATTTACCTCAATTCTAAACAATATCCAATGACCGAAATCCAAATGTTCAAAACAAAGGTTTAGAATTTAATATATTGGAATATAAAAAGTTATTTTGGGGAGGGATATAACATGGCAATGAATATTACTCAGAAGATAATTAAAAAGCACATCGTTTCAGGAAACATGACCGCTGGTGAAAAGATTGCAATAAAGATGGACCAGACATTAACACAGGATGCCACAGGGACTATGGCATATCTTCAGTTTGAGGCATTGGGTGTTCCGAGGGTCAAGACAAAACTCTCAGTAAGTTATGTTGACCATAATACACTACAAACAGATTTTATGAATATGGATGACCACAGGTTCCTCCAGAGTATTGCCGCAAAATATGGTCTCTATTTCTCCCGCCCCGGCAACGGAATCTGCCATCAGGTTCATCTTGAGAGATTCGGTGTCCCGGGACAAACACTATTAGGTTCTGATAGCCATACACCTACATGCGGTGGTGTTGGGATGATTGCCATAGGTGCCGGCGGACTTGATGTTGCACTTGCAATGGGGGGAGACCCGTTTTACCTCTCCATGCCGAAGGTGGTCCTTGTAAAATTAACAGGTAAATTACAGCCGTGGGTGTCTGCAAAGGATATTATACTTGAGCTTTTGAGAAGGCTTACTGTTAAGGGCGGAGTTGGGAAGATTATTGAGTATGGCGGTCCGGGTGTGAAGACACTTTCAGTCCCTGAAAGGGCAACTATAACAAATATGGGTGCAGAGCTTGGTGCTACTACCTCTATTTTCCCGAGTGATGAGGTAACAAAGGCATTCTTAAAGGCACAGAAGAGGGAGAAATCATGGAGCCGATTGGAGGCTGACCCGAATGCTTCTTATGACGAGGTTGTAGAATTGGATTTAAGCAAGATAGAGCCGATGGTTGCAAAACCACATTCCCCTGATAATGTCGTCCCTCTGAAAGAATTAGAGGGGACACCTGTCCAGCAGGTTGCAATAGGAAGCTGTACCAATTCATCATACAGGGATATGATGACTGTTGCTGCTGCATTAAAGGGTAAGACTGTCCATCCTGATGTAAGCCTTGTAATTGCCCCCGGTTCAAAGCAGGTGCTTGAGATGATAACAAAGAACGGCGGGCTTGCCAACATGATAGCCGCAGGTGCAAGGGTTCTTGAGAGTGCATGCGGGCCATGTATAGGAATGGGACAGGCTCCTTCAACAAAGAGTGTATCTTTAAGGACATTTAACAGGAATTTTGAAGGAAGAAGCGGTACAAAGGATGCGCAGGTTTATCTGGTAAGCCCTGAAGTAGCTGCCGCTGCGGCATTGAAAGGCGTCATAACCGACCCAAGAAAACTCGGAAAAAAATCTCCAAATATAAAGATGCCAAATACATTCATTGTAGATGATAATATGGTTGTCCAGCCTCTTCCACCAAAGAAGGCTGCTACTGTTGAAATAATAAGAGGACCTAATATAAAACCACTTCCGGAATTTAAGCCCCTCCCGAATATAATTCAGGGAAAGGTCATTATAAAAGTGGGTGACAATATTACTACAGACCATATAATGCCTGCAGGTGCAAAGATTCTTCCATTGAGGTCAAATATCCCTGCAATGGCAGAGCATGTCTTTTCACCTATCGACCCGGCATTCCCGAAGAGGGCAAAGGAGATGGGTGGAGGATTTGTAATAGGCGGCGCAAACTATGGACAGGGTTCAAGCCGTGAGCATGCAGCACTTGCACCTATGTATCTTGGCGTAAAGGCAGTTGTTACAAAATCCTTTG
>MHDO01000045.1 GCA_001805005.1 Nitrospinae bacterium RIFCSPLOWO2_12_39_16 | reverse complement strand
TCTCAACCTTAAATTCGTAATATGTAGGGGTCTTGTATAGCATAGCAATCTATTATTTAAAGCAATAGCTATGCCAGAAACAAAAATCTTAGATTTCAAATAGTTGCAAAATTTAACTGGAATAGCTATATACATTATTAATATAGATATATATATTATGTATATAGCATTCTGGCATGGGTAAATTCGTTAAACTTAATTATGAAAGATGAACCCGAATAATGTGCGAACGATTTAGATAAGACCTTATGTCCTTGGAGCGACTGTCAAATTTTCACTTTTCCGTGGATGGTAAAAAGTGAAAATTTCCACAGTTCAGACAGCCATGGACGGCTGTCTGAACGGCAAGCGTAAGGGGCATAAGGTCTTCCACACATTTCTTTGGGATGAATTGGCGGTTAAATTTGATAGATATTTACATCAAAAACATTGCTTGCCTGCATCTGGCTTGATACAATTCTATCAATTGTAGAATAAACTTAAATGGATGTTAGGTTTCAAGGACATGATAAGAATGAAGAAAAATTTGAGGCTTGATAAAGGACAAATTGAGGTGGTGGATGATGCTATGGCAGATGTTCTGAGGCGTAAGACGCATGCAGAAAGAATCAAAATTGGATTTACTCTGTGGACATCGGTATATAACATGTTAAAAATACATCTGAAAACTACTTATCCAGATTGGGATGCAAAAAAGGTAGAACAGGAAGTGATTAAGAGGCTATCACATGGATCCTTATAAATTGTTGGAAAAAATTGTGAAGGTATTTGAAGGTCTTGAGATTCCGTATCTTGTAACTGGGTCAGTAGCTGCTATGGCATACGGAGAGCCAAGGTTGACGAACGATATTGATATTGTTGCAGCAGTAGAAAAAAGACATATTAGAGATCTGCTTATTGCATTTCCATCAGATGAATTCTATATCAGTGAGGAGATGATCAGGCAGGCTATTGCATTTCAGAGACAGTTTAATATTATACATCCGGCATCTGGTCTCAAGATTGATGTAATTATAAAGAAAGATACACCCTTTGATGAGAGTAGATTCAAACGGGGGCGCCGGATTCACCCAGCAGAGTCCTATCATGCAAATTTTTCCTCGCCTGAAGATGTCATCATTAAAAAGATGGAGTTCTACAAAGAGGGAGAGTCAGAAAAACATCTCCGTGATATTACTGGAATTTTAAAAATCAGTGGAGATATTGTAGATAGAGGTTATATCACAGAGTGGGCAAGGCTTTTAAATTTGACAGAAATCTGGGATGCGGTTCAAAAGAGGATTAATGAAAAACAGTAAATACCATTAGGAAGTCTTCGCCTTTCTAATCTTTTTTGCCTTCATAATAACAATTAATAATTTCGCTAAAAATTGGTGGGAAAGAGTAGGAGATTTTATATTTGACGGTTATGGATTTCATGGGTTAATATTTGAGTGTTCAATGTTCTCCACCGCCTGTAATCACAACTCCATTTTTACATCTCAATCTTGCCATTCCTAAACCCAAATAATGCATTTAAAAATTAGAACGTAGATTTTCGCAGATTTATTAAAGATGGACGCAGATAAACCTTGAATATTTTTATGCAAACAAAAAAGATAAATTTCTTTTTAACTTGATATTCCCTGTAGCTTGCTACAGGGTTACCTTAGTGTGATAAGTTGTATATGTGGAAGGGAAGGGAGTAAAAAAGGGTTATCATTGTGCATGGCAAATACATTATCACATAGTATTTCCTGTAAAATACAGGAAAGCATTATTAGACGAAGATGTTATAGGAATAATTAAGGATACAGCAATTGGCATACAAGAGAGGTATGAGATAGAAATAGAAGCAATGGGAATGGACAAAGATCATATACATTTACTATACGGAGGGCATCCTAAGATGTCACCTAGGCGGATAGTGCAGATATTCAAAAGCATTACAGCAAGAGAGATATTTAAGAGGAAACCAATAGTAAAGAAAGAGTTATAGGGTGGAGAATTTTGGACAGATGGGTATTATGTTGCAACTGCAGGAGAAAGGGCAGACTGGGCAACTATTGAGAAATATATACAAAGACAAGGTAGACATAGGGAAGAATTGATGCAGTTGATGCTTTTCTGAATTCAATACCCTGTAGCTTGCTACAGGGTTCTTTATTATCAAGTAGTTTCTGCGTTTATCTGCGTCCAATTGCATTTATTGGGTCAAACTTAATTGTGATTGTAAATGTGCTGTGGTAGTATATTGTTTAATTTATTGAACTTATATTAAGTTGAGAGAGGATAAAGAGATGATAAAAAATCCTGAACTGCTTAAACAATTTGAAGATAGCTTCATTAAAGATGAAGGAAGGCTGCCCTTTGACAAATCAATTAAGCTATTTGCCTCCATGTGGAATGAGGGTGTAAAACTCGGAGTGCTTCCCCCTAAAGACCCGCTGGAAGGCATTGAGGTTGATATAAAGATTGCAAAGGTGCTTAACTCATGTTTGAAGAAATCCTCTCAAGAATAGGTGCAAGCCTTAAGAAGCATAGCTTCCCCTACATGATAATAGGCGGTCAGGCTGTCTTGCTCTACGGTGAACCCCGCCTAACCAGAGATATAGATATTACCCTCGGTGTAAATACAGATTATATTGATGAAATTATTACAGTTGTTCAAGAGCTTTCCCTTAAACCTATTCCCGGGGATATAAAATCATTTGTAAGACAAACCATGGTATTACCTGCCATGGATGAAACAACAGGGATAAGGGTGGATTTTATCTTCTCATTTACTCCCTATGAAACAAGTGCAATAAAGAGGGTAAAAAAGGTAAGAGTGTTGGGGGAAGATGTCCATTTTGCATCTCCGGAAGATATCATAATTCATAAAATCTTTGCGGGCAGACCCCGTGACATAGAGGATATAAGAACTATCATCATGAAGAACCCTTCAATGGACTTTCAGTATATAAGAAAATGGCTGAAGGAATTTGACGCATCCTCAGATAAAAAAGATTTTTTAAATACCTTTGAGGATATATTAAAAGGTCTTGAATAATATAAAGTGATACTCAAAGGCAGAATTCCAGCGAGGAAGAGGCAAAACATGGACACAGATTTATAAAGATTTACGCAGAAACAGAGTTATCAAGCTTATAATGTTATAAGGTATAAAGTAAAGAAAACTTTATAGCTTTACGAACTTTACAACTTTATGAATTTCATCTGCGTCCAATTGCATTTCTTGGGTTAATAAATTTTGCAATAAAGATTTTTTTGACTGTCATCGTCTATCCATATATAATGCAATCAATTATAAGATAAGTTTAAAAGTAAATGTTAAATAATAATAAAGGATAAAAAAATGAAAAAACAAAATTTTCAAGAACGAATATTTCTCAACTTGGTTGACGAAAATAAAAACACTTTACTGATAAAAAAAATTTTAAAAAGTCCTCTTGGACTTTCACAAGATATTATCAATTTTCTTTTTGATGAAAATATAGAATCTTTTAAAAATGGACTCGATAAAATCAAAAAATTCGTTGCTGGAATAAATAGAGCTGATAGTTTTGCAAATCAATATTCAGTTGCAAAATTCTGCTCTCTGATGTTTTCTTTTCATCAGTTCTTTTCGGGCCAGACAAGGAAAAGTATTAGAAGAAATGATACGGAACATATTAGAAAGTTTTGCTGATTGCGATATGGTTCCTGAAAAAGTTAAAGACATGCAAAAAATTTTATCTGAAACATTCAGTGAAAAGGTGCCAAATCTCGATATGGATGTAATGGGGTGTAATTCAAAGAAAGAAAAGATTATTGTTGTTCAACTTCGTTCTCGTGATGATACTGGTGGAACGACCGCAAAAGGGTCTTTAGTTGATATGTTGCGCGGAGTTTTAAGAATGAATAAAAGAAGCACAAAAGAGATTTTGTATTTAGTCGCAGTGTGGGATGAAAGAAACTTACAGCAAAAAAACTCCACGATTGTAAAAATGTATTCTTCTTTGAAAGGATTAATAGATGCAAGTGAAGATAAATTCTTCAATGATGTTACAAAAGGAGTAAAAATTAAAGATGGAATTACTTTGAAGTAGGCTTATGGTGTTGACGAAATAATGCAAACGATTTTAAATTGGGCAGAAAGAAAAAATGATAAAAAATTCTTGAATGCGATCAACGATATTTCAAAATTCGTTGAAAAGTGGGACGATCTTTGGGTTGCATATAGCCTTGCATCTTTGGAAATAGAAATTAGGGCATTTAAGGGATTATCAAATATTAAATTAGTAAATGAAAAGTTTGAAAAGATAAATTCAAAATTTGACTTTAGCTCCTATTCGAGTTTGGTCAATTCAATAAATGAAATTACTGATAAAATCATTCCATTATGGACAGAAAATAGTATTCCTTTACAAACTCCCGCAGACCAAATTCATTATATACGAGACTTGTTATTTTTAAAAGCGTGCTACAATAAAAGTCATAGTAAAAAAAACTTTACGAAAGCAAAGCAAGTCAATCGACAGACAAAGTAAAAGAGTCAACAGAAAACTATCAGCTAAACCTTTCCCCAAGTCCAATTAAAGAAGTAATAAAAATAAAGGAAGAAAAGAAATCCGAACTTGAACCCACATTGGTTTCTTTTAGAGATTTAGTTCCAGAAATAACAGATACAAGTTATTTAACTCATTCGATTTACTACTATCCTGCAAAATTTATCCCTCACGTTGTTAAATATTGTATTACAAGATATACAAAACAGGATGATTGGGTAATTGATCCTTTTGCAGGTTCCGGAACTGTTGGACTATAAGCATTTATACATGAAAGGAATGTAGTTTTATATGATTTGAATATACTTCTGAATCATATTATTCCAATTAAAATTTATAAAGATAAAGTAGAACATTCTAAATCGGAACTATATAAATTATTGAGTGGAATTGAAACTAATAAAAAAGTGTTTATTCCATCGTGGACAAATATAAATTATTGGTATCCTAAAGAAATGTTAGAGGAATTGAGTAAGTATTGGGGATATTTGAAAAACGCTTGAAAAAAATATTTATTCAATGGTTATTCAAGCCTCATTAGTGAAAGCAAGCAAACACTTTTCTTATGCTGAACATAGAACTCCAAAATTATTTCGTTCAAAAAGTAAGAAGGAATACATTGAAAAATTGTTAAAAGAAGATTGGAAATACGAATTAAAAAGGATGATTTATTCCCTTTCACTACAGTATTATGATAGCGTATGTCATTTGCAATTTCTTACAAATGGGCACGAAAATCAAGTATTATTTTTTGGAGGTGTTGATTCGGCGTATTTTCAATTAGAGAAACAAATACCCATTAGTTGTTTGATAACTTCACCACCTTATTTGCAAGCACAAGAATATATCAGAACAGCAAATTTAGAGTTATATTGGCTCGGACATTCGGAAGAAGAGATAAAAGAAATTTCAAGGTTAGAAATCCCATATCGAAAAGCAAACCAAATTTTAGAAACAAAAACTTTGAACGAGATAAAGTCTAAAATTACAAGAGAAGATTTAGTTGCAATGATTGATTCTTACTTCTGTTATACTATGAAAGCACTTGAACTTGCCATGCGATATATTAAAAAAGGTGGAAAGAGTTGTATCTTCGTTGGAAATCCAACAGTAGATGGAAAAGAAATAGTAACATGGAAAATTCTAATGGAATATTTTTGTGAGAGAGGCTTTGAATTTGAAAATGTATTTGATGATCGAATAAAAAATCGACAATTATTCGGTTCACGGAACAACAAAAATCCAGAAGGAATGAAATCAGAATACTTATTGGTTCTATCAAAAAATTAATTTTTATGTTTATTTTAATTTTTGAATTAAGAGCCCTGAAAAAGTCCCTTTTTGTCACCCTAAACTCATTTCAGAGTCTCTCAGCATATTGATTTTATTAGATGCTGAAACAAGTTCCGCATGACATTTTGCTCAATTTTTGGGATTTTTCAGCAGTCTCAAATTAGGTGATTATTGAAAAGGCGTGAAAAAAATCTGGGTTAAAAAACTAAAGTCCTTTAAATCTGCGACAGAGCCTGATATTGACTACTATCTTTCCATGTCGCCTGCAAAAAGATTAGAAACGATGCAAATATTGAGGGAAATGATTTTCAAATTTAAAAAAGGCTCTAAATATGAAAGAGGTAGAGAAGGATTACGAAGAGTTATTAAGATTATTAAATAAGCAGACTACAAATCAAAAGCAAGATAAAGCCGACCTTGAGATATTATTGACTTCAAAGAAGTATATAAAAAAACGCCATTAATAAATCAAAAACCTTCATACCTCTAAAACATTTGTATTACCTGAATTACCTACCGATACCTCAGAGGCAGAGCAAAAAATTTTATATTTGACGGTTATGGATTTCATGGGTTAATATTTGAGTGTTCAATGGTTAGTGGTCAGTTGGTCACTGTTCACTAATCACTTTATTTTTGGAGGTTTTGATGAGCGGTATTACATATAAAAATTCAGGTGTGGATGTTGAGGCAGGGAATGAAAGTGTAAGAAGAATAAAGAAGCATGTCCAGTCAACATTTAATAAATCAGTCCTTACTGGTCTCGGGACATTCGGCGCCCTATATGATTTGGGGGATATAGTAAAAAAGTATAAACATCCTGTCCTTGTCCAGAGTATTGATGGTGTCGGGACAAAGTTGATGATTGCAAATGCAATGGGTGTCCATACAACTATAGGTATTGATATGGTTGCACACAGTTGTAATGATATTTTGTGTCAGGGTGCAAAACCTATTACTTTTTTGGATTATATAGCAACAGAGAAGGTTAAGCCTGAGCATATTGAAGATATTTTAAAGGGGATTGCAGAAGGGTGTCGAGAGGCTGATGTGCCTGTTATTGGCGGTGAGATAGCAGAACTGCCGGGGATATATGTGTCAGGAGAATACGATTTGGCGGGTTCTGTAACAGGTGTGGTTGAGAAAGAGAAGATTATCATAGGCGATAAGATTAAAAAAGGGGATGTCTTAATAGGGATTGCATCAAGTGGACTTCATACAAACGGATATTCCCTTGCAAGAAAAGTTCTCTTTACCCATAAAGGCTATACAGTAAAAACCCGCATAAATGAGCTTGGTGAGACACTTGGTGAGGCATTATTAAAGCCGCACAGGAACTACTCAAATGTAATCCATTCACTAATGGATGGCTCTAAAATAGAGATAAAAGGTATAGCACATATAACAGGCGGCGGTTTTATTGATAATATCCCAAGAATTCTGCCGAATAACTGCACAGCAGTTATAAAAAAAGGCTCATGGGAAATTCTGCCAATTTTTAGCATAATTCAGAAAGAAGGAAATGTCCCTGATGAAGATATGTTCAGAACACTCAATATGGGAATAGGGCTTGTGGTTGTTGTTTCAGGTAAAGATGTTGAATCCGCCATTACTCATTTAAATAAAAACGGCTTCAAGTCTTGGGAGATAGGGGCAATAGAAGAAGGGAAAAAGGAAGTAAAGATTAAATCATAAAAAGAAGCACTAAATCCTAATATCTAAATCCCAAACAAATCCAGATGACCAAAAAATTTAAAGTCATATTGTTAGTTGTTTTGAACTTTTATATTTAGAATTTGTTTAGAATTTGGAATTTCGAATTTTTTATATATGCACTCCATGCCTGCCATAACCACCTTAAGGGATTGGGATTTTTTACTGCTTAAGAGATACTCTCCTCAATATTTAAAAAAAGAAGATGAATGTAGTCTCTGCACTTATGGACCCTGCCATATAAATGAAAAAAAGAAAGGTGTCTGTGGGATAGGGCTTAATGCACATCTTTCAAAGATGTCGCTTTTTACTGCTGTTACAGGTGCGGCAGGTCATGCATCATTGGCAGAGTCAATTACATCTGAACTCATTGAGAAATTCGGCAGTGATTATCCGCTTAAACTTAATGATGAACCCCTCCAGACACCTTTAATCCGTTTAATATGCGGATTTAAGCCAAAGGTTCTCTCTGAAATGAAGAAAGTTACTTCTTATATTAATAGGGAAATAACCTCACTCCTCTCGGTTCTCAATATGGGGCAGGAGGGGGAATGGATAGACTTTGAGAGTAAGACCCTCCATGCAGGTATGCTTGATAACCTTGCACTTGAAGTTATTGATATGTCCCAGATAGCCACATTCAAATTTCCATCTAATAGTCCAGATACACCACTTCAGAATTCAGAGTTCAGAATTCAGAGTTCGGAGTTCAGAAATCCTGCCATTCTCTGCATCGGTCATAACTCTATTACAGGTATAGAGATTATGCAGTATCTTGATGAAAATAATCTTTCTGAGAAAATTGATTTGTATGGACTATGCTGTATGGCAACTGATATGTCCCGCTCCCCAAAAGGAGGTGTGAAGATAGCAGGTAATCAGAGAGACCAGTTAAAGTTTATCAAAAGTGGCATTGCCAATGTAATTGTTCTTGACTCCCAGTGTATAAGGACGGATATCCTTCACCATGCGTCAAAGATGGGGATTCCAGTTGTAGCAACAAATCCTGAGTGTAGTCTTGGATTGCCTGATAGGACTGGAGACAAAACTGAGAAAATAGTAGATGACCTTATATCACAGAGGGAGGCAGGTGTCCTGATATTTGATAAAAAAAAGATTGCACAGGTAGCGGCAGAGACCTCTATCAAGAGAATAAAAATTCCAAATTCCAAATTCCAAATTCCAAATTATAAAATAAGGGTTGGGAGGGGTGCGATATCTGATATAGAGATTAAAAATGTTGCACCGCCGATTGTAATGGGGGAGATACCGGGGATTATAGGTTTTTTGGGTTGTCCTAATTATTCTCACGAAAATGGATTATTAGAAATGGCAAGGGCACTCATTGATAGGGACTATATTGTTACATCAGGTGGATGCACAGCTATTGACCTTGCTGAGGTTGACGCAGACGGTAAATCGCTTTATGAAGAGACAACTGGAAAATTTGATGCAGGGGGATTTGCAAATCTCGGCTCCTGTGTATCAGCATCACATTTATTAGGTGCTGCAATTAAGATAGCCAGTGTAATGCTCCATAGACCAATTGATGGCAACTATAAAGAGATTGCTGATTACATCTTAAATAGAGTAGGTGTAGTAATAATTATTTGGGGTCCGATGAGCCAGAAGGCTTACGCAACAGCAACAGGTGCAAACAGGCTTGGGATACCTGTAATATTTGGAAACAAGGGGGAGAGATATGGAAGGATGCTTGAAGGTAATAAAAGCTGTGGCTGGGAGGTAACTGATATGAGAAATAAAAGGGAGGTATTTGCAGGCCCAACCCCTGCACATCTTATGACAACTGCCGATAGCCCATCAGAGGCTCTTACACTCGCAGCAAAACTCTGTATGAGACCGAATGACACATCAAAGGGGAGACAGACAAAGCTAAAGAATTATATAGAATTAGACAAACTATTTTCAGGTAGTAGTCTTCCAGATGATATTCACCTTTTTGTCAGGACAAAATATGATATACCTCCTAAATATGAAGATAATGTATATGATAAGCTAAAAAAAATGGACTGGAAGACAGTATGGATACCTGACCCGACCCTGTTAAAATCTGTAGAATTTGGCAAACAATAATGTTAAACTACAAAAATTAAGTAACTTTTAACCGAAATTAAGGAGGATTTAAGGATGAGTGCGTTTTTAGGACCAATTCACTACTGGATGTATGAGAAGATTAAGAATGTCATGATGAGAGAGACGGCAATATTTTCTGCCTTTTATGAAAAGTATGGGAAGGAGATAGAATCTGTCTACGGGAAGACAAAACAGGAGATGGAGACGAAGGATATTGAAACGCCTCTTGACCAGCTTATTGGAGATTCTCCTATTCACGGATGGCTTGCCAACAGGATTAAAGAGGTAGAGACAGATGAAGCCCAGATGGTAAAGTCTTTTATGGGCAAATATAAAGATAGAAGCCTTCTTGAGGATGCAGTTTACTGGTATGGAAGGGGGAAGGGTGTTGAGGCAAAGGATAAATATGACCCTCAAGATGGGGTTGAGGAATTTCATGAGACTATAAATAATTATTTTCTTGATGGGATGCCCTGCGACCACGCAGTTGAAACAGAAATGAATAACGGCTCGCTTATATATAAGCATACTGACTGTTTGCATCAGGGCTACTGGAATGATGCAGGTGTGTCTCCTGAGTTGATGTGCAGTCTCAACAGAAAATGGATTGACGGTTTCTGTGAATCCCTGAATCCTAATTTTAAACATGTCGGGAAAGAGAGCATTGTCACAGGGGCAAAGGAATGTGTTGATGTGTATTCTCTATAAACAAAGGTTGAGGCAGAGGTAAAGGTAAGCAAAAATAAAATATTTTATACCTTTACCTGTCTTTATGAGAAGGATTGAAGAGAAATTTGATGAACTGAAAGGGAAAAAAGAAAAGGCACTGATTGCCTTCATCTCTGCCGGCGACCCTGATATTGATACAACCAAGTCACTCGTCCTTGAAATGGAGAGAAGGGGGGCAGATATTATTGAGCTTGGCGTCCCATTCTCTGACCCGTTGGCTGATGGTCCTGTCATACAAAAATCCTATCTGAGGGCATTAAAAGGGAAGACTTCACTAAAGAAGATAATAAAAATGGTAAAAGAGCTTCGCAGAAAGACGAGTGTTCCCATTGTCCTCATGTCCAGCTATAATCCTGTCTTAAGATATGGGGAGGAAATGTTTGTCAATGATGCTGTCATATCTGGCATTGATGGGATTATTATCCCCGACCTACCCCCTGAGGAGTCGGATAATCTATGTGAGTTATCTGAAAAGAAAGGGCTTAATGCTATATTTTTATTGGCACCCACCAGTGATGAAGAGAGGATGAAACTTATCTGCGGGAGGAGCCGCGGATTTATTTATTACATTTCAGTTACCGGTATAACAGGTGCGAGGAAATCCATGTCAGGTGATATTGGAAGGATGGTAAAAAAAATAAAGAAGTTCACAGACCTGCCTGTAGCAGTAGGCTTTGGTGTTTCAACCCCGGGGCAGGCAGAGAATATTGCAAAACATTCTGACGGGATAATAGTAGGGAGTGCAATTGTGAAGATTATAGAGAAATCAGGTCAGAACAAAAAAAGACTTGTCAAAGATGTAGGGAATTTTATAGATGAATTGAAATCGGCTATTGGTTCAGGCTGACAGTTGAAAGCTGACAACTAATATATGATAAAAAAACTACTCAAGCTCACCCCCTTTAAAATCGTCTTACTTATAACCACCCTTGTAATTGTCGTCTACTTTGAAGACCCCTCCTTTATAAAGTTCATGGAACTAAAGAGTTTTGACCTCAGATTTACATACAGGGGGCAGATTAAACCGGGTAATGAGGTTGCGATTGCTGTAATTGATGAAAAGAGCCTTGATGAGCTTGGCAAGTGGCCCTGGCCAAGAAATATACAGGCTGAATTGGTTGATAAGCTGACTCAAAAAGGGGCAAGGGTAATCGGATTTGATGCTGTATTTTCAGAGCCTGACATCAACCCGGGGCTTAAAAAGATAAGTGAACTAAAAAAACGGCTTATTGAAGACAAATCGGTAAAACCTGAGCTGATTAAGCTTGTTGAAAAGGCTGAAGGCGAATCAAACAATGACCTTCTTTTTGCAGATACACTTAAAAAATCCGGGAATACCATACTTGGATATTTCTTCCATTTTTCAGAAGAGGGGCTTGAACATATAAGCAAGGAATCCCTGAATGCCTCTCTTGAGAATATCAGAGACTCCCAATACAATGCTGTCCGGTTTGCGAGTGCAGAGGCACAATCGGTTCCGCTGCAGGGTGCCTATGCAGCAGAGGCAAGCATAAAACCGCTTTCAGAGGCAGCAAAGGGTGCCGGATATTTTTCAGTTATAACTGATGATGATGGTGCAATAAGAAAGGTGCCTCTGATAGTTCGTTATGAGGATACACTCTTTCCTCCCCTTTCTATCCAGATGATTAAGGAATACCTTGAGACAGATATATCATTTGTTATTCAGGATTATGGTGTTGATGAGGTTCAGCTTGGTGATATAGCCATCCCGACAGATGAGTATGGGTCACTGCTTATAAATTATTATGGTCCCCAGAAGATGTTCCCCCATTACTCCATAACGGATATAATACATGACCGTATCCCTGAGAATTTATTGAAAGACAAAATTATTCTTGTTGGTCCCACTGCCCTCGGGATATACGATTTAAGGATTACCCCTTTCCAGAAGAATTATCCTGGTGTTGAGATACATGCAACAATAATAGACAATATACTTCATCAAAACTTTATAATAAGACCTGAATGGATGGCTGTATATGACCTAACAGCCATCTTGTTAATTGGAATTATCTTAAGCCTTTTACTGCCGAGGTTAAAGGCACTTTATGCAGGCGGAGTGATACTTATCATAGCAGTGGCACACCTCGGATTAACCTACTATTTCTTTATTGACAAGGGTTTATGGATTAATATAGTATATCCAATAATAGAAATCGCCTCGGTGTATGTTGGGATTACAGTTTACAGATATGCAACCGAGGAAAAGGAAAAGAGATTCATAAAAGGCGCCTTCAGCCAGTATTTGGCTCCTGCTGTAATAAATCAGTTAATTGACAACCCGAAGATGCTGGAATTGGGCGGAGAAGAAAAGGTTCTCACGGCATTCTTCTCGGACATAAAGGGTTTTTCAACATTTTCAGAAAGGCTTACTCCAAAGGAACTGGTTCATCTCTTAAATATATATCTTACAGAAATGACAGATATAGTTTTAGAGAACGGGGGGACTGTTGACAAGTTTGTTGGTGATGCGATTGTAGCCTTCTTTGGCGCGCCTGTAAGCTATAGAGACCATGCAAAGATGGCGTGCTACGCATCCCTTGATATGCAAAAAAAATCTGTAGAATTGAGGGAGAGATGGAAGAAGGAGGGGCATCCTGAAATTTACACAAGAATCGGTTTAAACACAGGCCCAATGGTAGTTGGAAACATGGGGACTACACGTAAGATGAATTATACTATCATGGGTGACGCAGTGAATCTTGCATCAAGATTAGAGGGTGCAAATAAACCTTATGGGACATATATTATGATTGGGGAGCCCACCTATCTTGCGGCAAAAGATTATATAGAGGCGAGAGAGCTTGACTCAATCAGGGTCATGGGAAAGAGGGAACCTGTAAAGGTATATGAGCTTATTGCAAGAAAGGGAAAGCTTGACCGTGCAAATACGAGTGTAATTGAATCTTATAATAAGGGGCTTTCATATTATAAAGATAGAAAATGGGATGATGCAATATCTCAATTTAAAATGGCATTGATGACTGATTCCAATGACGGACCTTCTAAAACATATGTCAACAGGTGTAATGAATTCAAGGCATCCCCACCGCCTGATAACTGGGATGGTGTATATATGATGAAGGAGAAATAAGTAAGTAGTAGTGTTACTGACACTGATACTAAATTATGAAATTAAGAATACTTGGATGTTATGGAGGAAGTGCACCAGGCTATCGCCTAACCAGTTTTCTGATTAACAATAAGGTTCTTGTGGATGCAGGCTCAGTGACATCATCCCTTACAATCAAGGAACAGACAGACATAGAAGCAGTATTGTTGAGCCACTCTCATCTTGACCATGTATTCGGCATTCCATTTCTGGCAGATAACATTAACGGACGTAAAAATGCCCCTATTGATATTGCAAGTGTCAAAGAGGTAATTGAACCTGTAAAGGACCATATCCTAAATGACCGCATCTGGCCTGATTTCACACAGATTCCGCATACCATAAGCCCTGTCCTCAGATTTAAAATGATTGAAGAAGATGCAGAATTTACAATAAATGGCTTAAGAGTCAGGGCAGTAAAAGTGAGCCATTCTATACCCACTGTAGGATACATTATAGGTGATGAGTCAGGGACAATAGCATATACAGCCGATACAGGGCCTACAAATAAGATATGGGAGAAAATCAATCAAGAGAAAAATTTAAAGTTTATAATAACAGAGGTATCCTATCCAAATAGTATGAGAGGGTTGGCTGAGATAAGCAGACATTTGACTGCTGAAATGCTCAAAGAGGAGATAAAAAAAATTGCCATTCCGAATCTTCCGATTTATATCTATCACCTCAAGCCTGCCTTTATTGAAGAAATTAAAAAAGACATTGCCTCTCTAAATATGCCCAATGTTACCCTGTTAGAGCAGGGGGAGACATACCGCTTCTAAATATGTCATTTCAGAATGAAGACAAATAAGACAATTCTGAAAGTAATTGCTACCCTTCTCTTTTTATTTATAACCACTTCCAATATCTTCGCCGAAGAGGAAAATGGTGCAGCAGACAAGAAAAGGGTAAGTCTTGAATATGAAATTGACCCATATTATTCAAGTATTGACCTTTTCATATCCCTTACGGATAAACCGATTTCAGATGTCGGCGAAAAGGAAGAGGTTGAAATCTATAAAGACCTTCTTTACAGCTCCCATATCCCGCAGTTTTTGCTGTTTGAGGCAAGCGTTAACCCCCTCCCGAGTCTTGGTGTATATCTGAAAGACCGCAATCTGGACACATACAATCGTGGGGAAATCTCACCAAATTTTAATCTAATTAAAGCAATGACTGCCGGTTTTGAAGAACCGCATGCACTCTCAGTCTTTTTTGGAAATGTAGTTAATTTCGCAACACCTGGCGAAGACAGGTTGTATGGAAACAAAGGATACATGGGGTATCTGTTCAGTATGGGAAACTATCATATCAAGGACAATGTGCTAATCAACGATAACTGGTATGAGATAGAGTGGAAAATCAAAGGCGACAGAAAAACCCCTACCAGCAGGCTTAACTGGAGTTTTAGAATCGGGGGAAAACTGCATGAAAATACAGAAATCAGAAATATATTATATTTTTCCATAAGGAGAAGCAGGATTGACTATGAGGCATCTCCTGCTGCAATCTTAAGAAACAGCGGTTTTGAATATACTGCGGATGTAAGCACAAAAAACTATGATGTAATGAGACACTACTTTTTTGTAGATAAAAAATGGCCATGGAAAAGGATAGGAACTGCCTTTTCAATAGCCGTGGGATTTGTGTGGGAGAGTGACCAGAAATATTCAGGGTCGTTAAAAGAAAAGGAAAAGAGAGACGATTTTCAGTTTATTTTAAGACCCAATATCAGTTTTTAATTTATGCCTCTTAATACAACAGATGCTATAGTCTTAAAGAGTATCAACCTGGGCGAGGCTGATAAGATAATTACATTCTTCACCCGAAGATACGGTAAAATTCAAGGTGTAGCAAAAGGGGTAAGAAGGATCAAAAGCAGGTTTGGTGCGTCATTAGAGCCTCTTACATATATAAATTTAATCTATTTTGGCAAAGAAAATGTAAACTTATATAAAATAAATACAAGCGATATATTGGAGCCGTTTAATAAAATCAAAGAAGATTTTGACAAACTCAAAAAAAGCCTCTTTCTATGCGACCTCGTAAATTCAACGCTTAGAGAACTTGATGTAAATATAAAAATTTTTGAACTTTTCCTCAACATACTTAAAATTATCAACAGGTCAAAAGAAATAGAAAAGATTGATATGTTATTGGATATTTTTAGTCTGAGATTTCTATCAGCCTCAGGCTTCGCCCCAAAATTAAATAACTGCATCCATTGCAACTCCCCCTTATTAAAGGGGGATAAAGGGGATTATGCTATTGGCTTTCATATCTTAAAAGGTGGTGTGGTTTGTAGGGAATGCCTCAATGGTTCGGAAGATGTTGTAAGGATAAACAGTGGTATTATAAATTTCATGAAGAAGGCTCTCACTATGAATATATTAAATATTGACAGAATAAGTTTGCCTCATAAGATGGAAATAGAACTGCACAAAATAATCTTAGATTACATAAACATCCACATTGACAGAAAACTAAAATCCTACGATTTGGCATTTGGTATCAGGTCTTGAAATATTTGTCCTTTAGTCCTGTTAGACGATTGTCTTTTGAGTCATAGGTAAAGGTCTCTTCATTGGTCCTCCGTCCACAAATGCTTCAATCCCGTCCATTATTATCAGTGATGGGATATAAGCCTGATTTATCTCTGCAATCATCTTTCTCATGCTGAGAAATGATGTATGAAGCTCATGCATATTTTTTTTGTTTGTAATTCCAACAGAAAGCTTAAGAGACATTGTGAATACACCGCCATAACCGTGTGTCTTAAGACAGCATGTAGTAACAATACATTCTGAATCAATGATGGGCTTAGCCACATCAAAACCATTTCTCCAGTTACTCTTTTCAGGTTTTATTCTTACCCATTCACTTTTAGACAGTTCTTCAAAATTTACAAGTCCTACATCAAGTCTCTTACACAGTTCATATATACCTTTTTCTTTTAGAACATCAGATGTATGCGATGGACCACTTCTCTCCCCAATGGTGATATTTTTTGCACCCATCTCCTTCAAATGTAATATTAAATTTGTAAGTGTGTCATTGTGGGTAGATGCAGGGAAGGGATCTGCAGTATTAAAGTTTGGTTTAAGGAGAACATCCTTCCCCTTTATATGATTTATCTCAAGAAGTTCTATAGCCCTCTTAATGCCTGTGGCTCTGTCTGAAGTCTTAATAAGAGAGATTTTTGATTTTGTGTTTCTATTAGCCATAGTTATCCTCCCTGCAAATACAGTTGACAGAAAAACACTCCCTGATATTTTTATAAAATTCCGTCTGTTAATCATAACTCTTTTCTCATATTTGTTTTAATATAATATCTTTTACAAAATTTATCATTAATAAACACAGAAAACTTGATTAGCGATAATTAATATTTTAAAATCTTTAGATGACATTATTATAATGAATAAAAAGGAGGAGTTTAATGAAAAGGCGAAAAATATTCTGTCTTCTGTCTTCTGTTTTCTTTCTTATATATTTATATATTCCGGCTTCCTCTGAAACTCTTGATAAAAGGGTTGTTGAGCATACACTTAAAAATGGCATGAAGCTGCTTTTACTTGAGAGGCATCAGTCCCCGATAATCGCCACTACTATTATGTTTAAGGTGGGGTCTGTTGATGAGAGAACCGGCATGACAGGTATTGCCCATCTTCTGGAACATATGCTCTTTAAGGGAACAAAGATGCTCGGCACAAAAGATTATAAGAAGGAAAAACCTCTATTGGATAAAATGGATAAGATTGCTGTCCAGCTTGATACAGAAGAGAGAAAAGGCGAGAAGATTGATAAAGGTAAAATAGAGAAGCTAAGGTCAGAGCTCAAGAGGCTTCAGGACGAGCATAAGAATCTGATAATAAAAGATGAGTTTGCATCCCTTTATTCAAAGCAGGGGGGTGTAGGGTATAATGCAGGGACAAGCAGGGATATGACATCCTATGTGATAAGCCTCCCTTCAAACAAACTTGAGTTATGGGCTGTAATTGAATCCGACAGGATGAAGAACCCTGTATTGAGGGAATTCTATTCAGAGAGGAATGTTATAATGGAAGAGAGGCGGATGAGTTATGACAATGACCCTGAGGGGAGCCTTTTTGAAAACTTCCTTTCTGCCGCTTATAATGCCCACCCTTACGGAATGCCCACCATAGGATGGATGTCTGATATAAAATTCCTTCCTAAGAAAGAGGTTGAGAGGTTTTTAAAGACGTATTATGCACCGAATAATTGTGTTGTGACCGTTGTCGGTGATATTGATGCAAAAAAGATTATAGAAATGATGGATAAATATTTCGTGGAGATACCGCCTCAGAATAT
Organism: Nitrospinae bacterium RIFCSPLOWO2_12_39_16; assembly: GCA_001805005.1. Classification (GTDB taxonomy): domain Bacteria; phylum Nitrospinota; class Nitrospinia; order UBA9942; family UBA9942; genus UBA9942. The sequence goes on along the minus strand of MHDO01000045.1, from coordinate 3,386 downwards.
ACCTGAAAGGGTATGGACTGAAGAACCTGAGCAGATTGGGGAGAGGAGGATAGAGGTTGAATTTGATGCAAATCCAAGCATAATAATTGGCTATCACAAACCTACTCTGCCCCATCATGATGATTATGTGTTTGATGTAATAGACTTCATCCTCGGAAGCGGCAGGACATCAAGGCTTTATAAAAAGATGGTAGAAGAAAAGAGGATAGCCGTATCTGTCTCCACATTTTCCATGCCGGGCTCAAGATACTCCAATCTATTCATCTTTAATGGAGTCCCCCGTGCACCACACACAGTTAAAGAATTGGAAGATGCCTTTTATGAGGAAATTGAAAGGCTAAAGAATGAGCCTGTTTCAGCGAAGGAATTGGAAAAGGTTATAAATCATCTGGAGGCACATCATATTCGTCAACTTGGCTCTAACAGGGGAATGTCAGACACACTCGCATATTATCAGACAGTAGCAGGGAACTGGAAGTATATGATGACACATATAGATAAGATTAGGAAGATAACTCCAGAGGATGTTATGAACACCGCAAAAAAGTATCTCATAAAGAATAATAGAACAGTGGCAGTTCTTGTGAAGAAGGAGGGGAAGTAAGATGAAACAAAGTTCAAAGCTCAAAGTTCAAAGCTCAAAGTTTATTTCTTGCTGCTTACTGCTTACTGCCTACTGCTTGCTGGCAGTTGATTCGTGGGCTGTGGTTCACCCTTCAAAACTCAAGTTCAAACCATTGGAGTTTAATCCGCCAAGTTCAGAAGTAGTTTTATTAAATAACGGTATTATTCTCCACATGATTGAAGACCATGAACTTCCAACTATTGATATGACAGCAGTAATCCGAACCGGTTCAGTATATGAGCCTGAGGATAAAATTGGACTGGCTGGGATGGCGGGGACTGTGATGAGGACAGGCGGGACAACCACTATGAAAGGGGAAGATATTAATGAGATACTTGAATTTATTGCAGGCTCTGTGGAGGCAGGCATAGGCGGAGAGTCAGGAACGGCTTCCATGTCCGTGATGAAAAAGGATATAGATACAGGCCTAAAAATATTTGCCGATATACTCATGAACCCTGTCTTCAGTGAGGATAAGCTGGAGATGGAGAAGCAAAAGGCGATAGAGTCAATAAAAAGGCAGAATGATGACCCTTCAAACATAGCACGGAGAGAATTCCGTAAAACTGTCTATATCAATCACCCTTTTGGAAGATTCCCGACTATTGACACAATAAACAGAATAAAGAGGGATGACCTTGTCAGATTCCATAAACAATATTTTAAGCCTAATAATGTTATTATGGGCGTAACAGGGGATTTTAATAAGGAAGATGTCATTAAAAAGATTGAGGAGGCATTTAAAGACTGGAAATTTGAAGATGTAGATTTTCCGAAGGTGCCGAAGGTCAAAGAGGTCTATGAGAACTCAGTAAACTATGCATTTAAAAATACTACCCAGTCAGTGATAAGGATGGGGCATCTCGGCATCAAACAGGATAATCCAGATTTTTACGCTGTAATGGTTATGGATGATATACTTGGCGGCGGCGGGTTTACATCAAGACTGATGAAAGAGGTCAGGTCAGACAGAGGCCTTGCATATAGTGTATGGAGCAGTTTTGTGGTAGGTAAGTTTGATTTGGGGCTTTTTGCGGCAGGCTGTGAGACAAAGGCTGACAGCACTTTAGAGGTCATAACCCTTATGAAAAATATAATAGAGGAGATGGGTAAGTCTCCTGTATCGGATGAAGAGCTTAAGATAGCAAAGGAATCAATTATAAATTCATTTATCTTTGGATTTATATCCAATCTGCAGGTTCTAAGCCAGAGGATAAATGTCCAGTATTATAATCTGCCTCATGATTATCTTGAGAAATACAGGGATAATATTGCAAAGGTAACAAAGGAAGATGTTCTAAGAGTAGCAAAAAAATACCTCCACCCTGATAAATTAACCTTTGTAGTAGTAGGGGATGATAAAAAGTTTGATAAGCCCCTTTCAGAGCTTGGAGATGTGAGAAAGATAGAGTTAGAAAAGTTTTAGATTTTTGCAATATCAGGATTTATTAAATTCATCCATTGCCTCTTTATATAACTTGTCTTCCATATATTTGTATCTCGGAGAGAAGTGGAATATCTCAAGCCTCTTAACTCCAGCCCTTCTTGCAAGCTCCCCAGCCTGTCTTGCTGTCAGATGGTATCTCTCCTTTGCCCTCTCAATATCCTCCTCTAAAAATGTCGCCTCACAGTAAAAGATATCCGAGCCTTCTGCGAGGGAGATTATTTTATCAATATTCTCTTTACTAAAAATGGCATCCACCACATAGGTAATCTTTTGTCCTCTGGTGATTATTGCAATCTTATCTTTTAGCTCCTTCAATCTATATTCTTTTATACCATCCGCAGATAGTGTCTCAATTGTAAAATCATCTGGCTTGCCTTCCCTGATATATTTTTTAAATTCACTCAGCCACGGTCCTACAGTGAGACTGTATTTTAACAGGGCATCCTTATTTATATTTATGTGATATTCCTCTGAAAATGAAAATGCCATAGAAGGTATGTGGTGGTCAAGGTGAACTGCGTTTATTTTAAAGAGTTGTTCATTTATTAATACCCCATTAAATGGACTATCTTCTGCAATATCCTCTCTCCTAAATTTATCCTTACATATAAATCGTGCTGACTTAATCCTATCCTTTGAAACCTCTCTTACCTCAAGGACAAATGGATAATCACCAACAAGATTCCAAGTATAACCATTAAGTTTCCCCTCTACATTTGCAATTATTCCCGGCGGCCCATAAATTCTTAATGCGTTTTCCCTCCCAAGAAATAATCTCAAAATATGGTCAAATCCTATGAAGTGGTCTATGTGTGTATGGGAGACAAATATGTCAGAGACCTTTAAGAGTTTTGAAGGCTCTACAAAGTCAATACTCCCCAAATCAAAAAGGATTGCCCTCTTCTCTCTGAATATCTGGATATAGAGGACTGAATCATCAAATGGATTGTTGATGAGATTGGAATGGAAACTCGGTTTCATTAGTTCGGGAGGCTCACTATAATGGCCCCAACGGGTTTCGAACCCGTGTTTCCGGCGTGAGAGGCCAGCGTCCTGGGCCGCTAGACGATGGGGCCAAATATAACCAAACTTTTTATTGATTATATCTTTAGGAATATATTTATGCAAGCTAATTTCTATATATTGGAATATAATCATAAGAAAGGTTGTTATAATAAATAGAAACACCTGCCTTCTATGTAATTAATTTATCTTCCATTTTCTTTGGTTTTTGATATTATAAAAATATGGGATTCGTACCTGATGTATCTTTTATAATGGCGTTTTTGGCAGGGCTTCTGTCATTTGTATCCC
>MHDO01000044.1:5073-6664 GCA_001805005.1 Nitrospinae bacterium RIFCSPLOWO2_12_39_16 | reverse complement strand
GCTTCTGTCCAAGTTGGAATGCTTCAAAGGGTTATTGTTATTGATTTAGGGGAAAGGCATACCTGTTCCATAAAACCTTTATTTATGGCTAACCCAGAAATCACTTATGCATCCCAAGCCCTTCAAATGACAACAGAGGCTTGCCTTTCTGTTCCAAATTTCACGGGAAATATCACGCGTCCTCTAGAGGTTCAAGTTTCATACCTAGATGAAAATAACGTACAAAAGACCCTGACTGCCGAAGGGCTCTTGGCAGATTGTATTCAACATGAGATTGACCATCTTAACGGCGTTTTATATATTCAGCATCTATCCTCTCTTAGGCGGAATTTAATTTTAAGCAAGCTTACCAAAACTAAGCGGAATCGAAGGTAATCTATGGGCTCTTCCTCCCCTCGTATTGGTTTTATGGGAACTCCTGAATTTGCGGTTGAAATTCTTAACTCCCTTTTAAAGGCCCATTATTCGATCGTCGCTGTTTATACTCAGCCCCCTCGACCTCTTGGGCGAGGGTACAAGGTTATCCCCAGCCCTGTACAAAGGTGCGCTGAAGAACACCATCTCCCCATTTTTTTTCCTGAAACCTTAAACACGGAAAAAGCCCAAAAGCAATGGCAAGACTTAAACTTGGACGTTGCCATTGTTGCGGCCTATGGCCTTATTTTACCAAAGGCTATTTTAGATGCGCCGCACAAGGGAGCACTTAATGTTCATGCTTCCCTTTTACCACGGTGGCGGGGAGCGGCTCCCATTCAACGAGCAATTCTTGAAGGGGACCAGGAAACAGGCGTTACCATTATGAAAATGGATGAGGGCCTTGATACGGGGGATATTTTATTAATGAAAAAAATAGCTTTAGGAAAGAAAATGACTACTCTTCTTCTTCTTAAAAAACTATCAAAGCTAGGAGCAAAGGCGCTTTTGGAGGTTCTCCCCAGTTATTTAGAGGGAAAACTACACCCTGTTCCTCAGCCTAAAGAGGGCATTACTTATGCAAAAAAGCTTGAGAAAAAGGAAGGGGTCCTCAATTGGGCCTTACCTGCTTCCTTTTTAAACCGCCAGATTCGAGCCTTAAATCCATGGCCAGGAACCTGGTTTGATGTGGGTAAGGATAGGATTAAAATCCTACAAGCCGTCGTGATTCCTGGATCTTTTTCGCAACCGCCCGGAACCATTATTGATAAACATATAACAATTGTGTGCAAAGAGGATGCCTTAAGACCGACCTTGGTTCAAAAGATCGGCAAGGCCCCTATGACTACAGATGAATTTTTAAGAGGGTATAAGTTTCCCTCAAATCAACTCTTCTATGACGCGGTATAAACTTACCATTGAATATGATGGCACTCCTTTTTCGGGGTGGCAACGGCAAGAGGATGTTCCCACCATTCAGGAAATCCTCGAAGACGCTTTCTGTGATTTTCTCAAAAGCCCTGTTACGGTTTGGGGAAGCGGACGGACGGATGCTGGCGTTCATGCTAAAGGCCAAGTTGCCCACGTAGATATTCTGAAATCCTATGACACATTTGCTATTCAAGGCGCTATCAACAAACGGTTACAAGAATATCCCATTAGTCTCTTAAAAGTTGAA
>MHDO01000044.1:401-4773 GCA_001805005.1 Nitrospinae bacterium RIFCSPLOWO2_12_39_16 | reverse complement strand
GGAACATTAAGTATCCCATTTTGTCCATGCGCTGACATATTTCCATAGACGTCTACTGCAGATAGAATCCAGTAGAATTCACCACTTGAAGGGAAAGTAGTTGTATAAGTAGTAGCCGTAGTATCTGCTTTGTCTATTGTACCCAAGTTATTATATATGTTAATCGTATAATATGATGCCGTTGATACGGAACTCCAGCTAAAGGTGACAGTCCGAGAAGATGCTGTTGAAGTATTGGCTGGAGATATCATGGTTGGGACAAAGTAGTAAGCTGTTATGGTTCCTACATCAGTTGTCTGGTTTGCTGTAACTGTTATACCCGTAACCTCTCCTCTATAGCGTAAATTCCCTGAGTCCTTTCCAAGAAAGACCAGTGTCAGATTTGAACCTTCTGGGACATTGGTTACTGCACCTGAATGGGCGGAGCAAGACAAATTTCCAGTCCTGGCGAAATTACGCTTGTTTGAGTCATAGACAGCCATTTCTACATCAAAAACTCTTGCTGCGGTGCAGTCAAGGGGATCTGACCTGAGTTCAGAGTTGGGAACAACCTCCTGACCCCCTTTATTAAGGGGGATAACCCCCTCACCTTCAACTCCCCCTTCACCCCCCTTTTCTAAAGTGGGGATGGTATTGAGTCCCTCCTTGTAAAAGGGAGATTGAGGATTCTGAAGGGTTGGAGCGTCCTTCCATTCTACTTTAAAGGCAATAGAACCTTCTCCTCCTGTGGATCCAGATGGTATAGGAGAACCACAATTAGTGATTAGAAAAAGTAATAAAATAGCTAATAATAAGGGGTATTTTTTTATCATAATGAGTCCTCCTTCATTATATTTTCACCATGCTGCTGTTATAGTTCCAGTGCTACCTCCGCCACCACCTCCACCATCTCCACCACCAGTACTCCCTCCACCACCACCACCTGCTGCCGCTGCAGCACCGCCTATAACTGCCAGCCCCAGGACTATCCAGTACCACCTGACACCACCCTTCTCAATCTTCTCTACAGGTATATCCTCTTCGGGTGTTGCCAAAACCTCAGGCTGAGATTTTGTTGTCTTTGCATCTGCTACTACAGAACCTTCGTAGGCAGAGGATATTTGTGGAAGAAAGAGATTCAGTGCGAGTAATGGAATGAGAAGGACTGCGAATACTTTTGTAATGAAATTCATAAAATCCCCCTATCTCCCCCTTTATTAAGGGGGAATTTGTTAATTACTATTCCTTCCTTATCTCATAGGGCAGAAATCTCTCTGTCCTTTCTGAGAGGGGAATATCTACAACCTCCCTCTTTAATTCCTTTATGAATGCAGAAGAACCTTTGTATATGCCGAATATCCCCTCCTCAAATTTATTGCCAAAGTCAACAGGTTGTTTGAAGCAGAGGATATAGATTTTCTCTTTTGTTACATTTTTCCCATCTACTCCATGAACTTTGAGGTTTATTCCCATTTTTTTCATGTCTTCGTCAGGAAAGAGCAGGTGTTCGTTTGCCTTTATAAAGGTATCTCTTATGTGACGATTAGGTATTAGTGTTAAGACACTGTCATCTTCAAGTATGTTAAATATGGTAATATAGCAGTCTCTGGCAGGCTTAATTTTTATCTGCATCTCTTCTCCGTCTTTGAATACTGTCCTGTTTAGTGATGCATCAAGTTTGAAGTATGGATCTGCAACCCCTTTTTCTTTTGCTACTTTTACTTTCATTTTTACATGATATATAGAGTATGGTCGTCCCTTTGTTTCATCTTTTATTACCTGTATGTCTTCTGTGAGTATCTCTCTCTCAATGACCTTTCCATAGGGTATGGCGCTTATGACATCCGATGATACGGTGAAATTGCTTACGAGTGTGTCTGCCGATACTGTTACTCCTGCGACCTGCTCTACTGCGTTACGCTCTGCGTCTTCTATGGCAAGCCTTCTGGCATCTTCTTTTGTGATATTTTCCATTGAGGAGTTTCCTTCTACTGTAACAACCCCCTCACCCCCTTTATTAAGGGGGAATGCGGCATCCTCTGCGAAAACAGCAGTAGGCAGTAAGCAGTAAATAATTAAAGAAATTGTTTTCTATGAAATATTGCATTTTTGATTGTTTTTAAGGATAACCCTATCTTTTAGGGGCCTGTTTCTACTCCCTTTCCCCCTTTCCCCGTTTCTCCCTTTCTCCGTTCCCCTTTTTTATTTAACCACCCTGCTTATCTTCATACCCTCTACATCTTTTATTGCATTGAGGGAGGGGGTCTGTTCGGAGCCTTTTCTCCTCGCTTTCTGGTTTACTTGAACCTTTACATAGCTATATAGCTCTCCGACTCCTATCCATCCGTCATTGTTTGTGTCTGCAAGCCCCCTTAAACCACTCAGGAGATAATAGGTGAAGAGTCCATGCTCCGTCTCTTTGTAGGAATTGCTTATCTGGCCACCCTTAGATGCTGTGAGGGATATAATTTTATCGCTCGTTACTGCTACATCTTCTACATGGATAAGGGCAGGTCTTGCCCCTGCAAGGAGCATCTTCTCTCCTCTCGCACTGCTTCCGCTGAAGCATGAGTCTAAAAATACATAGGTCCTGCTTATATCAAGGCTGGATATGTCCTGATAGAAGTCTTTGAGCTTGTATCCGCTTTGGGTGATATACTTCATGTCTCCGTCATAAGGAATCAGGTAGGCGTCTCCTTTATCTACATCGGGTGCGCCGTGTCCTGCAAAGTAGATATATAGGGTTGAATCCTTCTCAAGGTTCTTGGGGAGATGTTCTTTGATATTCCCCATAATCGCTGATTTTGTTGCCTTCTCATCGGCTAAAAAGATGAGATTCTCCTGAGGTATTCCTAATATTTTCGTGAAATAATCTCGGACAAGGAGAGCATCCTTTTTTGCATAGTCAACAGAGGGGAGATTGGAATAGGTTTCTATTCCTATGACAAGTCCCCATCTATTTGGGTATACCTGTGCGATCTGGGGGAGCTTTTCTATGTCAATGTCTGCATATTCTATATTGAGTCCTTTTGTCGTGTGGAGTTCTCCGTCAAAATAAATCTTCACCTGCCATTGACCGAGATTGTTTGATGCCTTTTCTCCTTTTATTGGAAGGCTGTGCCATATTGTAAATTGTTTATGAAATTTGTTTTTTGATACATTGACTTGATAATCACCTGATGTGTAATTAATCTTCCCATCCGTTCCATGCCAGTCCCATCTTATGGTATGTCTTCCGTACATATTCTCGATATTGAGGGATGCTATTGCTTCTGTGTCCTGTGTGATGAATGCTGAGGTTGGGTTTATGGGGTGAGCTATCGCCCCTTTATCTATGCCTTTTGATAGGGTTAGTTCTGCTATTTTTAATGAGGGGGGCTTTCTTATCTCGTTTGTGGAGCTGCAGGAGAAGAAAGTGAAAAGTGTAAGTGAAAGTGTAAGTGTAAGTGAAAGGAAAAGATTTTTAGGGGTGGTTAAAACTGACTGACTGACTGTCTGGCAATCTTCGTGCCAATTGACTCTCCTGTCTGCTGTAGCACAGGCAGGTCGGCAGGTTCAGGAATAAGGTTTGGCATAGGTAAGCCCCCCATAAATTTCATACAATATACGCAGGATAAAATATTTTGTCAAGGAATTTTTATGAAATTATAAAATTATGGAACACAAATTTCAAGTCCTTTGTTTTCTTAGGTTGTGGTTTTGCCACGCTGTGTCCTCTGTGGTTAGATTGCAGGATTTAGGTATAATATTTCTCTATTAAATCCTCCCTTATCCTTGTAAGGGTTGTCTTTGGCATAATTTTCAAAAGCTCCCAGCCGATATTAAGTGTATTTTCTATATTGCGGTTTACATCTCCTTGCCCTATAAACCTATTTTCAAATTCATCTGCAAATCTTAGATATTTTTTATCAAGGTCGCTAAGACCCTCCTCACCTACTATTGTAGAGAGTTTTCTTATATCCCTCCCCTTCGCATAGACCGAATACAACTGGTCTGAAAGCCCTCTGTGGTCTTCCCTTGTCTTTGCAGTCCCAATTCCAAGATTCATTAGTCGTGATAAGGATGGAAGGACATCTACAGGCGGATATACACCCTTCTTCCATAACTGGCGGCTTAATACAATCTGCCCCTCTGTTATATAACCTGTTAAATCAGGTATCGGATGGGTTATATCATCATCAAGCATTGTAAGTATTGGCAGGAGAGTAATTGAACCCTTCTTCCCTTTGAGCCTGCCCGCCCTCTCATATATGCTTGCAAGATCTGTATACATATAGCCGGGATAACCCCTCCTCCCGGGAATCTCCTCCCTGGCACTCCCTATCTCCCTTAATGCCTCACAGTAATTTGTCATATCAGTGAGGATTACAAGTATGTGCATATCCTTTTCAAA
>MHDO01000044.1:0-392 GCA_001805005.1 Nitrospinae bacterium RIFCSPLOWO2_12_39_16 | reverse complement strand
AATGCGAGATATTCTGCTGCTGTTAAGGCTATCCTTGGTGTAAAGAGCCTCTCAATGGTAGGGTCATCGGCAAGATTTAAGAACATGACAGTCCTCTCCATTGCACCTGTCTTTTTAAAACTCTCTATAAAAAAGAATGACTCCCTGCTGCTTATCCCCATTGCACCAAAGACAACTGCAAAGGGCTCCCTTCCCTCTGCATCGTGAGCCTGTTTAACCGATGCCTGCCTTACAACCTGTGCAGCCATCTCATTAGCAGGAAGTCCTGCACCTGAAAATATCGGAAGCTTCTGCCCCCTTACCAGTGTATTTAATCCATCAATAGAGGATACACCTGTCTGGATAAAATCAGTGGGCTTATCCCTTGATACAGGGTTTATAGGTAATCCGCT
>MHDO01000043.1 GCA_001805005.1 Nitrospinae bacterium RIFCSPLOWO2_12_39_16 | reverse complement strand
GACTTTCTTATGGCAGGTATTCATGTCCTTGTGGAAAAACCAATGACAAAGAGCATCAAGGAGGCAATGGAGTTGTTTGAAATTGCAGATAAGAAAGGGCTGACTCTTCATGTAGGACATGTGGAGAGATTCAATGGTGCTGTTCATGAATTAAAAAAGATAGTTGACAACCCCCTCTTCATAGAATGCAGGAGGCTTGGACCCTATGACTCAAGAATTCAGGATGACGGCGTTGTAGTGGATCTCATGATACATGATATAGATATAATTCTCAGCCTTGTAAATTCAAAGGTAAAACGGTTAAATGTAGTCGGCAATTCCATTTTTTCTGACAAGGACGACCTCTGCAATGTTCAGATGGAATTTGAAAATGGATGTATTGCAAACATAACTGCGAGCAGGGTAACACAACATAAGATAAGAACACTCGCCATAACACAGAAGGATAAATATATATTTCTTGATTATTCAAATCAGGATATACATATCCACAGACAAGCGTCTTCCGAGCATTTTCTCACAAGACAGGAGCTCCGCTATAAACAGGAATCATTTACTGAGAGGATATTCGTTCATAGAGATAATCCTTTAAAACTTGAGCTCAACCACCTCATTGATTGTGCCATAAATGGAGCAGAGAGAATGGTCCCGGCAGATGAAGAGATATATTCCCTCCAGATTGCCCTTGAAGTATTAGATAAATTTAAAAAACAGAAAAATTCACAGCGGTAGCATTAAAACCTATCAAATATTAAAAACAATGGCAGATAATATCAAGAGATTGGGGTTGATTGCAGGGAGCGGCGAACTGCCTGTCTTGCTTGCCAATGAGGCAAATTCAAAAGGGCTAAATGTAATCTCAATTACCTTTACGGAAGAATCGGCAAAATCACTCAAACCCTTTTCAACAATTGTATATCAATATGGTGTTGGAGAGGCAGGAAAGATAATCAAATCTTTAAAAAGTGAAGGGGTTAAGGATATAGCAATGGCTGGGAAGGTAGAAAAGAGGCTTTTATTTCAAAATCTGAAATTTGATTTAAAGGCAATAAAGATTTTGAGCAAAATCAAAAATAAAAATGATGATACAATCATGCTCGCTATTATAAGTGAATTAGAAAAAGAAGGGATGAGGGTTTTAGACCAGATTTCATTCTTAAAAAGACTATTTCCTTCAAAAGGGCATTTGACAAAGCATAAACCTGATAGAAGAGAAAATAGTGATATAGAATATGGTTTTAAGATTGCGAAAGAGATTGCAGGGCTTGACATTGGCCAGACTGTAATTGTAAAGGACAGGGCTATATTGGCAGTAGAGGCAATTGAAGGGACTGATGAGGCAATCAAAAGGGGATGCAGTCTTTGTAAGGATGGGGCTGTTGTTGTAAAGGTAGCAAAACCGAAACAGGATCCAAGATTTGATGTCCCTACAATAGGGATAAGAACAATTGAAAATATAATTGCCGGGAAGGTGTCTGCCCTTGCAATAGAGGCAGATAAGACTATGGTGGTGAACATTGATAAGGTGATAAAGATGGCAGAGGAGAATGGGGTATCAATAACGGCAGTCTAATAAAAAAATCTGATTAGCCACAGAGACACAGAGGCGCAGAGAAAATATTTTTGTTTTTTTTAACTCTGTGTCTCCGTGCCTCTGTGGCAGATTTTTATAATTCCTATGATTGAAAAATATATGAAGAGGGCTATTGATTTAGCCCTGATGGCAAAGGGGAGAACAAGTCCAAACCCTATGGTAGGGGCCGTAATTATAAAAGGCGGCAAGATTGCTGGAGAAGGCTACCATAAAAAGGCAGGCACTCAACATGCCGAAGTCAATGCAATTAATTCGGCAGGTAAAAATGCAAAGGATGGAATAATGTATGTAACCCTTGAGCCATGCTGTCATCAGGGGAGGACCCCCCCATGCACAAAAACCATTATAAAAAGCGGAATAAAAAAAATTGTTATTGGAATGGTTGACCCTAACCCCATTGTCTCAGGTAAAGGCATAGAAGAGCTGAAGGGCGCAGGGGTTCAGGTATCTACAGGCTTATTGGAGAAAGAATGCAAGAGGCTCAATGAGGTCTATATAAAATATATTACAACAAAAAAACCCTTTGTCCTCTTAAAGGTTGCCATGAGCCTTGACGGAAAGATTGCAACCTGTAAAAGGGAATCCAAATGGATAACATCTGAAAAATCAAGAGAGCGTGTCCACCATCTTCGGAATGAGGTAGATGCAATAATGGTAGGCATAGGAACGGTATTGCAAGACAACCCAAATCTCACAGTTGCCTTGAAAAAGGGAAAGTTAAATAATCCTTACCGCATAGTTGTTGATAGTGAGCTAAAAATCCCGATGGATTCAAATATCTTAAAATCAAATCTGAAATCTAAAGTCGTAATTGCTACTACCGCAAGGTCAGATGCTAAAAAGGTGAATGCCCTTAAAGAGAAGGGGGCAAATGTCGTGGTAGTAGAAAATGACAACCAGAGGGTCAATCTTTTCAAACTGATGGACGAGCTTGGGAAAATGGAGATTACCAGTGTAATGATAGAAGGCGGTTCAGAGCTTAACTCTTCTGCCTTAGAATCAGGGATAGTTGATAAGGTAATATTCTTTATCGCTCCAAGGATAATTGGAGGTAAGGACAGCATGCCTGCAGTCGGTGGAAGGTGTGTTGAAAAATTAAGTGATTCTTTAAATATCCATGATGTAAATGTGGATAGATGCGGAAGTGATATTGTTATTGAGGGATACCTGAAATAATTTACGATTTACGATTTTGGATTTAGGATTTTAAATCGTAATTCATAAATCATAAATCTAAAATCTTCTTATGTTCACAGGACTTATTGAAGAGATTGGAACAGTTAAAGAGATTTCTAAGAAAGGAGATAATCTAAGACTTGTCATTGGTGCAAACAAGATAATGGATGACATAAGCATGGGCTCAAGTATAGCTATAGATGGCACATGCCTTTCCGTTGTAAAATATACCAGCAATACATTTGAGGTGGATATTTCAGAAGAAACGGTAAAGAAAACTACCATCGGCGGGTTTAAGCCAGGAAGAAAAGTAAACATTGAAAGGGCTATGAAAATTGGTGACCGCCTTGGCGGACATTTTGTTACAGGGCATATTGATGGGATAGGCGAGATAGTAAAATTTGACAGGACAGTTGATGGAGCTTATCTTGGTATAAAAGCATCAGAAGATACAATTAGATATATGATATACAAAGGTTCTGTAGCAATAGACGGCATAAGTCTTACAGTAGCAAATGTAGATAGCAACTCTATTGCTATTGCATTGATACCACATACGATTGAGATGACAAACTTAAAGGAAAAATCAATTGGAGAGAAGGTAAATATAGAATGTGATATAATTGGCAAATATATAGAGAGGTTTGTTAACCTGACTACTGACACTAAACACTCAACACTTAACACTGATTTTCTAAAAGAACATGGATATAAAATTTAATACAATTGAAGAGGCAATAGAAGACATTAAAAAAGGCAGGATGATCATCCTCGTTGATGATGAGGATAGGGAGAACGAGGGTGACCTGATGATTGCTGCAGAAAAGACCACTCCGGAGGCAATAAACTTTATGACAAAGTATGGGAGGGGGCTTATATGCCTCTCCCTGACGCCTGAAAGGGTAGCAGAGCTCAATCTCCCTATGATGGTTGAAAATAATGAGGCAAGATTTGGGACTGCCTTTACAATTTCAATAGAGGCAAGGCATGGAGTAACTACCGGTATATCAGCCCATGACAGGGCAACCACCATCCTTACAGCAATCAATCCAAAGACAAGGGAGGACGATATTGTAAGCCCTGGACATATATTCCCTCTCAGGTCAAAAAAGGGGGGCGTCTTGGTTAGAAGCGGACAAACAGAGGGCTCGGTAGATTTAGCACGGCTTGCAGGCTTATATTCGGCAGGGGTTATATGTGAAATTATGAATGATGACGGGACTATGGCAAGGGTTCCCCAGCTTATGGAATTTTCAAAGGAGTTCGGCTTAAAGGTTGTAACAATAAAAGACCTCATTGAATACAGGATGAAAAGAGAGTCTTTTGTAAGAAGGGCTGCAGAGACCAAACTCCCTTCAGACTACGGCGAATTTAAGGTGATTGCATTTGAAAATACACTGAACGATTTTATACACCTCGCCTTGGTAAAAGGAGAAATCACACCTGATAAGAATATACTTGTAAGAGTTCATTCACAGTGTCTTACGGGCGATGTATTCGGCTCACACAGATGCGACTGCGGTGAGCAGCTGCATAAGGCACTTGAGATGATAGAAAAAGAGGGGACAGGCATCCTCTTATATCTCTATCAGGAGGGGAGGGGCATTGGCCTTGTCAACAAGCTGAAGGCTTACGCCTTACAAGACCAGGGGAGAGATACTGTTCAGGCAAATGAAGAACTTGGCTTTAAACCTGACTTGAGAGATTATGGTATAGGAGCCCAGATACTTGCAAATCTCGGAGTAAAAAATTTAAGGTTAATAACAAACAATCCGAGAAAGATTGTGGGATTAGACGGATATGGGCTTCATATTGTGAAGAGGGTTCCGATAGAGATACATCCTAAAAAGGACAATGTCAAATATCTTGATACAAAGAGGAAAAAGCTGGGACACATAATAACATCAGTAAGCAGTAAGGAGTAAGCAGTAGAAAGAAAACAGAGACAGAGGGGAGTTACTGCTTACTGCCTACTATCTACTGCCTACTGTCTTTTAAGGGGAGGTCTTATGCCTGAGACAATTCAGGGAAAACTGGATGGAAGCGGCTTAAAGGTTGGAATAGTGGCAAGCAGGTTCAATGATTTTTTGACAAAACAGCTTATAGACGGGGCATTGGATGCCCTTACAAGACACGGCACCAAAGATGGAGATATTAAGATAGTAAGGGTTCCGGGTTCATTTGAAATTCCATATGCTGCCAGTATATTAGCATCATCAAAGAAATATGATGCATTGATATGCCTTGGTGTAATAATAAGAGGGGATACGCCTCATTATCAGCATATATCTTCAGAGGTTACAAAGGGAATTGCAGCGATTTCACTTGAGACAGGAGTCCCGGTAATTTACGGCGTCCTTACAGTTGAAAATATTGAGCAGGGCATTGAAAGGTGCGGCACAAAATCAGGCAACAGGGGATGGGATGCGGCAATCAATGCCATTGAGATGGTGAACCTGTATAAACAGATAAAATAGAAACAAAGACTAATTTTAGCCACAGATTTACACAGATAAAAAACTGAAAATATTTAAAATTTCTTTTAAAGTCTGTGTAGGTCTGTGGCTAATTACCTGCTATTTGACAAATGAAGAAGAGAAGAAGGGGAAGAGAATTGTGTCTGAAAATCCTGTATCAGTGGGATATTCAGAAAGACGATATTAAATCTCAGATTGAGGATTTCTGGAAGTACAATCCAACCCCTGATGATATTCAATCCTTTACTGCAAGATTGGCAGAAGGCACCTATAATCACATAAAAGAGATTGATTCAACCATTGAAAGATTCAGTGAACACTGGACTCTGGGCAGGATAAACAAAATAGATAAAAACATCATGCGGAGTGCAGTATATGAATTATTGTATGAAGATGAGATACCATCAAATGTCACCATAAATGAGGCAATTGATATTGCAAAGAAATATGGAACAGAAGATTCTGGTCATTTTGTGAATGGTATCCTTGATAGAATAAAAAAGGAATTGCAGTGCGATAAAAAGAAAAATGTTAAAGATTAAAACCCTGCCGGATGAATTCCTGAAAACTGAAACCGACCTGATTGTTGTATCATTCTTCAAAGATGTCATACCCCTCAAAGGCGATGCAGGCAATATTGACTGGTTTTTAAATGGACAAATCTCAAATCTTATAAAGAAAAAGAAGGTCTTTGGAAATTTTAAAGAGACTGTTCTCCTTTCAAGCATGAATAAATTGCCAACGGAAAAAATACTCTTAGTCGGGTTCGGGAAGGCGGCAAATCTGCAATCCCCAAAACTCCTTTACATATTTTCAAGCATTGTAGATATTGTGCAGAAAATGAAGGTCAGGGATTTTGGCATCTCTGTCTGCATAAAAGGGGTGTCAGACTCAGAATATGACAGAATATCTGGAGACATGGTTGAAGGCATCTTAAAGGGATTCAGCAAGATACAATTATCAGAGAGTGATTGGACAGTAAAGATAGCAGAGGAGGATAAGAGAAGATTCCTAATGTTAAACAGACTGATGAAACACTCTGTGGAAACCTTTAAGGAAAGGCACCAGATAGTCCTTGAAGGATAACCTATAGAATTGAAGATTGAAAATTGAAGAATGATGATTGATAAGGATTGTATTAATTTAACAATCTTC
>MHDO01000042.1 GCA_001805005.1 Nitrospinae bacterium RIFCSPLOWO2_12_39_16 | reverse complement strand
AGATAAGATTAAGGAGTGACAGGCTCGGCAGTTTTTCAGACAGACTCCTCATACTTTCAGAGACATGCCTTGAAGATATTATCCCGCATATTAAAAAGGTAAATCCCTCACTTATTGTAGTAGATTCCATTCAAACCATCTATACCACACAACTCCAATCTGCACCGGGGAGCATAAGTCAGGTGAGAGAGGTTTCATTTCAGTTAATGCAAATCTCAAAAAAGACCGGTGTAGCTACATTTCTTATCGGGCATGTTACTAAAGATGGGGCGATTGCAGGTCCAAGGGTTCTTGAACATATGGTTGATACTGTCCTTTATTTTGAAGGCGACAGGGGGCATACATTCAGGGTCTTGAGGGCGATAAAAAATAGATTCGGTTCAGTAAATGAGATAGGCGTGTTTGAGATGAAGAATAACGGGCTTGAGGAGGTGACAAATCCATCCGAATTATTTCTCTCCGAGATGCCGATTAATATTTCAGGTTCTGTGGTTGTATCCAGCATAGAAGGGACAAGGCCTATCCTGGTAGAACTTCAGGCACTTGTAAGCTATTCAAATCTTAATATGCCAAGACGGATGGTGACAGGTGTTGACTCTAACAGGGCATCACTCTTGATTGCCATACTTGAGAAGAGGGTCGGACTTCACCTGCAGGGTGAGGATATTTTTGTAAATGTGGCGGGTGGCGTAAGGATTGATGAGCCTGCTGTTGACCTTGGAATTGTCTCTGCAATAGCATCAAGTTTCAAGGATAAGCCTGTAGATGCAAAGACAGTGGTAGTGGGAGAGGTTGGTTTGGCAGGGGAGGTAAGGGGAGTCACGCATATAGATAAAAGGCTGACTGAGGCATCAAAACTGGGTTTTACCCGTTGTATAATTCCAAAGGTTAAAAAGGATATTTTGAGGGATATAAAGATAGAAATAATAGAGGTATCATCAGTTGGAGAGGCTTTGGAGGTTTTGCTTTGACTTAAATAATATTTTATGATAATATATTTTATCGGCAAGGAGTATAAAAATTCCTTGCCGTTGGCTATTTCAACAACTAAAACAAGGAGGTTTGATGTTTAAAAAAGGGGAAAAGGTTATGTACCCTGCCCACGGTATAGGTGTTATAGATGAAATTGAGCAAAAGACAATCGTGGGAAAGAAAAGATTGTTTTATATAATAAGGATTTTGGAAAATGGAGTAACGGTAATGACACCGGTGGATAATGTAGATAAGGTAGGTTTGAGGGGATTGTCTGATAAGAAAGAGATAAATAAGGCATTAAAGATACTTCGTCAAGAGGTTTCGTTAAGCTTAAATGAAAATTGGAATAGAAGGCAGAAGGGATATTTCAACAAGATAAAGACAGGTTTTTTGTTTGATGTGGCTGAGGTATATAGAGATTTATATCTATTACAGATGGAGAAGGAGCTTTCATTTGGTGAAAGAAAGATGCTGGATAATGCAAGGTTTCTTATTGTCAGTGAGATAGCAGAGGCAAAGGGGATAGAGGTGAAAAAGGCTGAAAAGATTGTTGAAAAGGCTGTTTGTTGATAAAGGATTTAAGATAACGAAAGGTGGTGATGTAGTAAGGAAAGGAGGTGAAAATTATGATGATAATCAGAGGGTTGCTTCTGATTATGTTTGCATCTATCGGCGGTGCAATAGGTTTATTGGCAGGTAAGGGAACTGAGGCAGGTATAGCTGGACTTATAATTGGGGCAATTATTTCATTTGTTATTATTATATTTGAAAGCCGTATAAGGGAATTGCCAGCAAAGGTTATAGTTGGTGGGGCAATAGGAGCTTTAGCAGGACTCGTCGCAGCAAATCTTTTTATCTACTCTCTATCAATTCCATTCATAGGCGTAGAATCAACACTCTTAATTAATGTTTTAATCAAAATATTTTTTGGATATCTCGGTTTGGTTATTGGTGCTGAAAAAGCAACAATCTTTGAACTGTCACATTACAGGGCGAACTTAAGGGGAAATAAATCAGGAGAGCAAAATATAAAGATATTGGATACGAGCGTCATCATTGATGGGAGGATTGCGGATATCTGTGAGACAGGTTTTCTGGAGGGGCAGATTATAATTCCGCAGTTCATCCTTAAAGAGCTCCAGCAGATAGCAGATTCATCGGATTCAATGAAGAGAAACCGAGGCAGGAGAGGGCTTGATATCCTTCAAAGGATTCAGAAGAATTCAGACCTTGATATAAAGATTGTTGATGACGATTTTCCCAAGATTAGGGAAGTAGATGGAAAGCTTGTAGCACTCTGCCAGAAGATTGGCGGGAAGGTAGTTACAAATGATTTTAATCTGAATAAGGTAGCCGAGCTTCAGGGGGTTTCTGTTCTCAATATAAATCAATTGGCAAATGCTGTTAAACCGGTAGTGCTGCCCGGCGAGATAATGAATGTTTACATTCTCAAGGAAGGCAAGGAATATAATCAGGGGATTGGTTACTTAGATGACGGTACAATGATTGTGGTTGATAATGCCCGCAGGGATATCGGAAAGAGTATAGAGGTAGTTGTCAACAGTGTCCTTCAGACAACAGCAGGGCGGATGATATTTACGAAGCTGAAGGAGGATATGGATAGGGAAGAGGTTTACAGTATATCGCGGTAGAGTGAAGCTATAGTTTTTTGAGAGTCTTTCGGCTTACCTCTATTGTCCTGTCAATATCACTATCAGAATGTGCAAGAGATACAAAGCCTGCCTCAAACTGGGAGGGTGCTAAATATATGCCCCCTTTCAGCATCAGGGAGAAGTATTTAGAGAACCTGTTTATATCTGAAGTTTTCGCTGTTGTATAATCTATTACCTCTTTGTCTGTGAAGAACATGGAGAACATAGAGCCTACCCGTGTTGAATAAACAGGGATTCCAGATTCTCTTGCCCCATCTTCCATTCCCTTGCATAATTTTTCAGAAATCTTATCTAATTTTTTATAGATGCCTGATTTGGACAATATCTTAAGGGTTTCTATGCCAGCAGTCATCGCAAGGGGATTTCCAGAGAGTGTGCCTGCCTGATAGACTGGTCCGGCAGGTGCTACCATCTCCATAATCTCTCTCTTTCCTCCATAAGCACCTACAGGAAGCCCCCCTCCGATAATCTTGCCAAGGCATGTTAAATCAGCCTTTATATTGTATAATTCCTGTGTCCCGCCATATGCAACCCTGAAGCCTGTCATTACTTCATCAAATATAAGGACGATTCCATATTTTTTTGTAACTTCTCTTAACTCTTGTAAAAAGCCGTTCTTTGGAGGAACTACTCCTATGTTTCCTATTACAGGCTCAAGTATTATACAAGCAATTTTCTCTCCCTCTTTTTCAAGGACATCCTTTACCCTCTCTATATCATTAAACGGAATTGTGATTGTATTCTTTGCAAAATCAGGAGGAACGCCGGGGCTATCCGGAAGCCCTAATGTTGCTACTCCTGAACCTGCCTTGACCAGAAGGCTGTCCACATGCCCATGATAACACCCTTCAAATTTTATTACCTTATTTCTATTTGTATATGCCCTCGCAAGCCTTATGGCACTCATTGTCGCCTCTGTCCCAGAATTTACCATTCTGACCATCTCTATAGAGGGGAATGCCTTTATTACCATTTCTGCCAGTTGAACCTCTAATTCAGTAGGTGCACCATAACTTGTACCATTGACAATAGCCTTCTTAAGTGCTGACACCACCTTTGGATTTGAGTGTCCTACAATCATTGGCCCCCATGACCCTACATAGTCTATATATTCATTTCCATCTGTATCATAGATTTTTGAACCTGAGGCTTTTTTGATAAATAAAGGTTTGCCTCCGACAGACTTAAATGCCCTGACAGGGCTGTTGACACCGCCGGGGATTATCTGCTTTGCCTTTTTAAATAATTCTTTTGATTTTTTATTTTTCATTTCAGGTATTTCCCTATAATCAATTCCAAATCTTTCTTTGTCTTTTTTGGAATCTTATTTTTTGCAGTCAAAATTGCATTCTGGAGGGCATTCTTACATGAGCATTTTCTCTCAGTATCTATTTTTGATACAGCATTCTTGATTATCTTCTGGGCAGTGGTTACATTCTTATGGAGTATCTCAAGTATTGCCTCTACTGTTACATCCTCCTCTGCCTCATGCCAGCAGTCATAATCAGTTGCAAGGGCAATTGTTGCATAACATATCTCGGCCTCCCTTGCCAGTTTTGCCTCAGTGACATTTGTCATCCCTATAACATCTACCCCCCATTTGCGGTAAGTTAATGACTCTGCCCGTGTGGAAAACTGCGGACCTTCAATACATATATACACTCCGCCTTTATGAACTGTAGCTCCGGCATTAAGACCTGACTGATAAAGGATATTATGTAGGTCGCCACACACAGGGTCTGCAAATGCCACATGACCTACAATGCCGTTTCCAAAAAATGTGCTGATACGTCTCCTTGTCATGTCAATAAACTGGTCTGGCACAACTATATTACCCGGTGCAATCTCCTCCTTCATACTTCCTACAGCACTCACTGATAGAATCCACTCTACTCCAAGTTTTTTCATCCCGTATATGTTTGCCCTGAAGTTAAGCTCTGTAGGCAGTATCCTGTGTCCTTTCCCATGACGCGGTAAAAAGACCATCTCCCGGTTGTTCAGAGTCCCAAGGATATACTCATCCGAAGGTTCTCCAAAAGGGGTCTTCACCTTGACAGATTTTACATTTTTTAAATCAGCCATCTCATAGAGACCACTGCCTCCAATAACACCAATTTTCTTTGATTTCATGCTATTATTTTTTTCTCCTTTCTCTACAAATTTTCCTAAATTTTAAATCTTTTGCTTTTGAATCAATATCTCTGCAATCTGGACTGCGTTTAGTGCCGCACCCTTTCTCAGATTGTCAGAGACTATCCACATATTTATGCCATTATCTATTGACTCGTCCTCCCGTATCCTTCCGACAAACACCTCATCTCTTCCTGCGGAATTGATTGCCAGAGGGTAAAGAGAATTTTTTGGGTCATCCACCACCTCAACACCCGGGGCTTTTGATAGAAGCTCCTTTACTTTGTCTCTGGTTATCTTCTTATTGGTTTCAATGTTTACAGATTCAGAATGAGCTGCAAAAACAGGAACCCTTACAGTTGTAGCTGTAACCTTTATAGAATCATCTCCCATTATTTTCTTTGTCTCATTTACCATCTTCATCTCTTCCTTTGTATAACCATTATCAAGGAATATATCTATCTGTGGAATGCAGTTGAAGGCAATCTGATGAGGATAGACACTTACAGTAACCTCTTTAAGGCTGAATAAATCTCTCGTCTGCTGCTCAAGTTCAGATATTGCCTTTTTACCTGTGCCTGAGACGGCCTGATAGGTAGATACCACAATTCTCTTTATTTGAACAGCATCATGGATAGGTTTCAGGGCAACCACCATCTGGATGGTGGAGCAGTTTGGGTTTGCAATTATCCCTTTATGTTTTTTGATGGCATGACTGTTTACCTCTGGTACAACAAGAGGGACATCTGGCTCCATCCTGAATGCACTACTGTTGTCTATTACTACAGCCCCTGATTTAACTGCAATAGGTGCAAACTCAAGACTTCTTGATGCACCTGCAGAAAAGAGGGCAATATCTACACCTTTAAAAGAGTCCTTTGATAGTTTATTTACCTTTACTTTTTTTCCTTTGAACTCTATCTGTTTCCCTTCTGACCTTTCAGAAGCTAATAATCTTAAATCACCTACAGGGAAGTTTCTTTCCTCCAGTATGGAAACCATTTCATTTCCAACAGCCCCTGTGGCACCAACAACTGCCACTGTATATTTATCTTTCATCCTGTTAGATCTCCTTTTAAGCGATTTTTTTGGTGTCGCTATAAAATTTACTTTTTAGAACATAGGTGTAGATCCAATTAGGCCTAACTGGGTTCATGATATTTCTCCTTCTTTTCGATTCATAAAAGTATATCCAAAGCATCCTGCCAAATCAAGAGAAAAGACGGTTTCAAATCCCGCTAAAGCTGGATTTGGGTAACAGAAAAATCCCAAAAAAACCTTGACAGAATATTTTAAAGTGGTATATTTTCCCTAATAATCCCCCTTAACAAAGGGGGGTCAGGGGGTTGTTAAAGTCACCCTTAACATCTTCCCTTTCCTTCTTTTTCCTCCTTGCTTATTACTCATTGCTTTTTTCACTGGATGTGGGGCAGGTGACAGCAGCAAATATATTTTACCATTGCTAAGAAATGATATCACCAATACAGAAAATACCACAGACACCACAGCCCCATCAAGCCCATCAATATCAATAGACAGCGGTGCAGCATCAACCACAAGCACATCAGTAACATTAGCCTTATCAGCGACAGATGATGTAGGAGTAACAGCATATTGTGCAAAAGAGGCATCCACGACACCATCAACCAGTGATTCATGCTGGACAGCGGTTACATC
>MHDO01000041.1 GCA_001805005.1 Nitrospinae bacterium RIFCSPLOWO2_12_39_16 | reverse complement strand
ACCTGCATTATAGGATTATGGCCAATCTCTTTTAAAAGATGACTGAATGCAAGAGAGCACATCCTCATAATGCCCCTCTGGTTATCAGTCACATTAATTCCATCAACCCTTCCTAAAATCTTTTTTGCAATATCAAGGCTTGATGCAGCATTGACACCCTTTGGAGGCGGAATTTCAGTTGTAACTACAAACTCTTTTTTATCAAATAGTTCTCTAAGCCCCATTTATAACTCTTCCCGGAATCGTCCCTGCAGAGTGCTTCTTTGCCGGAAGTATCTTTGATAATCTGTCAATTGTGTTAGATTTTTTCATCCTATCATATATTGCAATCCATACACATTCTTTTTTGTTATCCACCTCGCACATCCCCTTTACACTGCCGCCGCATGGGCCGTTTAAAAGGCTCTTTGAACACCTCGTAACAGGGCAGATACCGCCGTAGCTTCCTATAACACACTCCCCGCAAGTAGAACACTTCTCATAGAAATGCTGATGCCTGAATACATTCCCAAGAAAAAGACTGTCGCAACCCGGATACACACTGCAATCCACAGCCTCTGCAACTGCCTGAACTCCTGCACCGCAGGCGAGAACCAGTATTGCATCTGTCTTATCAACAGCATCCTTATTCTGCCTCAATACCCGACGTGTATCAAGCTCAAGACATGGTGCATTGATTACAGTAGTGCCGGTGACGGTCTTCCCCTTCTCAGTCAATTTTGCCGACATCTCAGCGACCTCTTTTTCCCCGCCTGTCCTGCATGTAGTCGCACATTCTCCACATCCCACAATAAACACAGACTCCTGCCCATCCATCATTCCAAGCAACTCATCAAAATCCTTTTGTTTTGTAATAATCATAATTCCCCCTAAAAATATTTAGCCACAGACTTTCATCCCTTTAGAAATAGAGGCTAAAAATTATTTATACTTGCTTTCTTTTTAATCGTGTGCAGTTAAAACATCCCAAAGATTCCAATCCGCCTTTCAGCCTATTCTTTTTACTTAATTCTTATACTGATTTTAAAACCATATTTCCTTTTTCCAGTTACAACCCTTTATCCTGCCTCCACCATCTCTCTCCCTCGCACTGCAATTTCGCCTCAATATCCAGGGCGTGAGATCAGGATGTATTCTAAACAACCGCTATCCCAGATACTTTATCCTTTCTATAATCTCTTCCCTCCACAATCTCAATCTCCTCTAACTTAAGATTGTAAAGTTTGTAAATAATCTTATAAATTAAGTTATCGGTTGCATCTTTTTCTCTTTAATAGGCTCAAGGATAGATATGCTTTTTGTGAAATGCTTTTCAAGGAGTTCCTGCTTCCTGCGGTCTGAGTTGCCAGTAGAAAACCATATTCTCATGTTTTATCAGAATTATCTTTGTCCAGCCAGTTTTGCATCTGTAAATTGTCAATTCTCTCAAAATGTTCTCGATTGTTTGTTATAAGCACACAATGACTGACAATAGCTATGCTGGCAATCAGGATGTCAAAATCTTCTATTATTTTGCCTTTGGATTTTAGATTGGCTTTAATCTTTCCAAATTGTTTAGCAGATTCTTCACTGTCGGATAAAACAATAAGATTCTTTTTGAACAACTCGATCCTCTTTAGATTTTCTTCAATTTTCTTGGAATTATAAGCTCCAAAGTACAATTCGGCAAGAACACTGTTGGTTACAGCCAAAGAATAGACACCAATTTCTTTAACCTTCTTTTTGAGGGATTCATTTCCGTTGAGCAAGTAAATGCAACTATCTGTATCTAAAAGATACTTCAAAAAATATCCCCTGTTCTATTTGTAGATTTTCTACTGGAATAAATATCTTTTATCTGTTCCTTTGCCGTCCTGTTATCTTCCCAAGTGCCGCATATTGACAGAAATTCATCGGTTGCAAGTTTTTCATCGTATTCAGGCTTTATAATTTCTTGCCTTAGAAGATGGATAATTCTAAACAATTTTTCCTGCAAAGGTTCAGAAAGATTCCGTATCTCTTTTAAGATTTCTTTTTCATATAGTGTTTTTGTCTCCATTATAATCCCCCCTTTTCTATTTTGCTTTCGTCATCTGTTTTCACATCGTCCTTATTTTGCCATTTATCGGTATTTATAGCAATAGGATTTGTTTCCTTCCTCCTTATCAACTTCTTCTTCTACCCTTTTCCTGAATTTTTCAATTTAGTACCTCTCCCCTCACTTCTGCAATAATCCCATCAAATCGCCTTTCCGCCTCTTGGCACAAGAGGCGCATAGTTTCTAATGTCAATTTCGGTGCCTGACCCAGTATCCTTTATGCAGATACAGATAATAGATTTGTAATGATTTTTATCAGTTTATCTTTTTCTTTTGGGTCGCTTACTGCTATCAAAAGAGCCAAGGCGGTTAAAGCATTGTCATTGATTTTCTTTTCTCCGCTCTCTTTGTATAGGTAATTATTTTTATCAAGAAAATAAATAAACAAGAAGGAACCGATACGCTTGTTGCCGTCAGCAAATGGATGGTCTTTGATGATAAAATACAAAAGATGGCGCATCTCCACAATAATCCTCTCAATCCGCCTTTCCGCCGCTTGCCGCAAGAGCAGAATGTTTTTTAATGTCCGCCCCATAGGTTGACACAATCGCACATAAAGAGAACAATCGTCCCGTTTATCCGTTCATGTTTTTTAAAATGGTGTCTGACATCACAGATTAACACTACAAAAAGGAAGCCCTGAATTCATCTTCAAATTCGGTTTTCTTTAATGCCTCATTATAGAAAGGCATGCCCCATACAGTGTATTTCTTTGATTTCCATAATACATTTATTTGATGTTTTTTTTTCAATAATTTTAAGAAGTTCTCTTTCCATTCGTCCTCTTTCAAACGGTTTCCGCCTTTCGGTTCAATGAACACTTGATAGTGCAGTGAAATATCAGAATCTTTCTTTTTGAGGAATAGAACAAAGTCAGGTTCAATCGGTTGACCGTCATCAAAGTTATAAATCTGGAAATGCCGCTCATTTCGGACAAGGAAGATTTCATCCCACTTCAATTTCAAGGCGTCGTAGGTTTTGTCAATGAATTTTATAAGGTATTTTTCCTCGGAAGTCCCATAATTTTCTTTGAAGGCATACCATTCTTTACTGCTCAAATCCAATCGGAGTGCTGTGTTTGATGCCTGAGTTTGAGGAACACCGTACTCCTGATCACCTCCTTCTTTTACAAAAATATTTAAAGTTTTGTCCTTGAATATCTTTGAAACAGAATTGGGTAAGAATTCCGGTGTGCCCTGATATTCTACTTTATCGGATTCAAGACTTTGACTGATTTTATCAAGAATAGAAACCGTGATTTTCAGCTTTTCATTTGGCATCAATGAGGCAATCTGCCCTTCTTCTCCCTCCACTTCTACTCTTATCTTTTTGAGATAACTCTCAGAAGAAATAAACTCATGAATAGATTTAACATTGGGGAGAAAAGATTTTAGATTGTGAAACCTGTAAAACTCCAGTTTTGAGATGGCTTTTTTTATTACATTAAAGCCAAAGTCTTCAAGCATATAATCTCTTTGCTTTGTCTTTTTGGAAGAAGATGCGGCATTATCAAATATTGCCGTTGATTCAACCGCGCCTGAAAATAGGTTTACATGAAAGATATGTTCTTTAATGGTATTTGGCAAAGCAGAAAGGCCGGAGCGGTCATACTTAATCTGTTTATTGAGAAAAATAAGCCCATTCTTATAGAAATCAGACTCTTTAAAATCCATTTTCAATTCAAGCTGAATTTCCCTCGTCTCTTTAGCCTTTATGCCTATTTCCTGAAGTGCGGTATTCAACTCCTGAATATATTTCGGATTGTATGCGCTGTGATAATAAAGCTCCTCGCATATACGGAGTCCGTTCTGAATATCGGAGTCATATTTCCGCTGGAATTTTGGCTGTGTATGATCAATCTGAAAAGGACAATACCTTGCCCCGCGCCCTATAAGCTGTGCCTCTGATATGGTCGTGTTCCCCGGCTTCCCTGCTTTTGCATCCCGTGTATCGTAAAGCCTGACAATATCAAAGAGGTTGAGAACATCCCATCCTTCGTTCAGTTTATCTACGGCAAAAACTGCGCGGTATTCGTTGTTTTCATTTTCCAGCGTATTGACGGCAATCTGTTTTTCCTCGCTTTCTTCCTTGCTGTTGACCTCAATACATTTTTCATCCGAGAAGTCGTTCGTCAGTTCTTCAATCAGGTTTTCTGTGGAGATGCCGTTTTCTTTAAAGTATGCAAAACACCTTTTTAAAGTCGATTCATTGCTTTTTTCTATCGCTGCAATATCCGATTTTTTCAGATTCTTAATCGTGCTTGCAAATTCCTCGTAAAAACCCTTGCTCTCGGCAATCGTTTTAGACTTGAAGAGGATGACAGGTTTAATTCGCTTTCTATTCTTTTCAAAAACCTTTCTCCGATACTGGCTTAAGATAAGCGACTGTAAAGCCCGCTGAATTAAAGGAACATCGGACTGCAATACCTTAACTTCCTTTGAATAGCCGTCTATGCGGAATTGCTTGAGTGGATAATCGTAGAGGATTTTATCAGAATACTTTGAGGCAATTTCCTGCACGGAAAAATCCACTGTTGCAGTATATTCAAGAAGGATATTTTCAGGATTAGAGCGGAAAATCCGGCGGACTGTTCCTTCCCATGAAATGACCTCTTCCTGCTCCTCTTTATTCAGCCTGCCTTTTTTCGTTTCCACATTGATGTGATGCGCCTCGTCTGAAATGAGGACGATTTTTTTATCCTGAAAATCATCGTAAGTGATGCAGTTTTCACGCGGGGTGTTCAAGCGGGAATGCAATCCCTGAATTGTGGAAAAGGCGATATTTATATCTTCTCCATTGGCAGCCTGAAAATTATCTACTTCTTTAATGGCGACCATTTTACCGCCGAATGCAATAGCCTCCGCAAAAAGATATTTAGACGAAAGCGGATTCAGGAAGTTTTCGCGGGTTTTGTTTATGATGTTGGCGCTGTTCACAAAGAACAGAAAGTTGCGGTAGCCCTGTTTGTAAAGGTGCAGGATAACCCCTGCCATAATCAGGGTTTTTCCGCTCCCTGTTGCCATGTGAAAAAGGAGTTGAGCGGGCTTTTGCCGGAGCCTGTCGTTAGAAAGATAATAGAGGAAACGGCCGAAGGCTTGGTTTTGATATGGCCGGAGTTCAAAAGCCGGATTCAGATTATTTTTTAAATCAAGCGGGACTTCCGGCAGCGCATTGCCGAGCTCTATATAGGCGGTGATTTTCTGTTCAAGGGTCTGGATCATTTGATACGCTCCAGAACAAAGTCCTTTACTTTCAGGGCGAGGTTATATGCTTCCTTCGCCTCTTCAATGTCTGGAATATAAAAATCATCCGGATAACGAAATTCTACGGCATATTCTGTTAATATATCCGCATTTTTCAAAGACAAAAATGCCTCATCAAAAGCCATACATGCCAGCACCAGCTTTTCTATCTTATGCGTTTTTTCAGGCTCAATATCTTTGAAAACCAGATATGCTTTTAAGTATTTTTCTGCCGCCTGTTGAGCGTGAAAGCAAATGGCATCTGTAACGGGGTTGTCGGTTTTCAGGTCTTTACCGGCAATAGTAATATCGTTATCCGCTTTGATAATCCATTGTTTAACATTTTCATTCATCATTTCTGCCATATTATTTTCCCCTCTCTGTTTATAACCCGTGAAAGAGTTGGAGACAGCATATCTGCGGTGTGCTTCTTTTGATATTTTAATAGAACATCGGCATTGTATCCAGCCAGCGCAATATCCCATCGTAAATCCGCAAGGATTTTCAGTTTTTCTTTCCGTTCATATTCCCTGTTTATTAGTATTAGAAAATCAATATCGCTGTCTTCCTTTGCCGTGCCGCGCGCATAACTGCCAAAAAGGATAATACCGGAAACCGCAGGGACATCCTTTAGAATAATATCTTTCACCGTTTCAACATCTTTTTCCGTATACATTATTTTTCTCCGTAAAATATTCTATTCAGTTTCTTATCCGTATCCGATACTTTATAATCCTCGTCATCTATCTCGCTGTAATTTACATAAAGCTGATTCTTATCCAACAATTCTGTGAGGAACCTCTTCTGCTCATCAAGGCTCAGGCTTTCAAATTCTGAAATATTGGCATTTATGGTTTTCGGATCTATCTTATAACTGATGAACGCCTTCTCCTGCATTTCTTCCCAGATGGCAAGGAGTTCTTCCGTTGTCTTTGCCTTCTGGATGCGGTCAATATAGGCTTCGTTGTGTTCCATGATTTCGCAGTATATGAATGCGCCGCCGCCCTGCCAGTTGAGGGGTTTTGAAATACCGGACTGGTCGCCGTTAATGACATTCTTGAGACGAACAACGCTGTCATTTTCGCCGTAGTCAAGCTGTTCAATACCGATATACTGACGCCCCATTTTGTGGGCAACGGCACAGGTTGTGCCGGAGCCGAGATGATAGTCAAGGATAATGTCATTTTTGTCTGTCGCCATATCAAGAATGCGCTCTATCAAAGCTTCCGGTTTTTTCCCATTTTCCAATTCAACCCTACCCTCTTTTGAAAGATTATTTAGATTGAAGCCATCCCAATAAGTACCCTGTAATTCCTTCTTGTAAATAATCCCTTCTTTTTCTTCTGATACATCTTTAAGCCATGACAATAATCTTAGCTGGTCTCCTTTATAAAATTGCTCATACAAAACACCTTTATTCCTTCCACTTCTGGGAGTATATTCTATAGAGCAAAGTTCACATTTTTCTTTTTTCTCATTTAAAGTATCTAAAACTCTTGTGCGTATCGAGCTTTGTGGCATTGCTGTAGTAAAAATACTATTCAAATATTTGTAATAAACATCCTTTTCGCTGATTGATTCTTCTTTTGCTATTTGATTGATTGATTTTATGATTGGGTTCTTTCTTTTGTAAATTTTAATTTCATTTCCATCACCATCTTTAGTAGAGAATAAATATTCTTTTTTGCCTTGATCAAAAAGCACAGAAGTATATTTCCAACTGACTTCATTCTCTTTGTATTCCTGCGTTAATTCATATAGTTCTTTATAGTCATAAATATTTTTAAATGGCTTAAAACACTGCGCCATTCGGCTATAAATATATATGAATTCAATGTTCTTTTTTAACCTTTTATCTTCTCCGCCTCCGCTAGCGCCAGCAATATTTTTCATTCTGACACTAACAACATTTACAAAGTTTCCACTTTTAAAAACCTCGTCAAGTAATAACTTCAAGTGAGATGCG
>MHDO01000040.1 GCA_001805005.1 Nitrospinae bacterium RIFCSPLOWO2_12_39_16 | reverse complement strand
TTGAAGAAATTTTATATCCGGCAATGGAGGATTTTAAGCTTGATATTATGATTGGACAGGGGCCAAGCGCCCGTTCAATAAAACTTGACTTGCCAAAATTTACATTGGTCGGTGCAACTACAAGGGCTGGTCTGCTTACATCACCGCTGAGAGACAGATTTGGTGTAATTCACCGTCTTGATTACTATAAAGAGCAGGAGCTTCAGATTATAGTGGAGAGGTCTGCAAAGATATTAAATATCTCTATTGATTCAGACGGTTCACTGGAGATTGCCCACCGTTCAAGGGGGACACCGAGGATAGCAAACAGGCTCCTCCGCAGGGTCAGGGATTATGCACAGGTCAGGGCTAATGGAAACATCACAAAAAAAGTGGCGGATGAGGCATTAAAGATGCTTGAGGTGGATGAGCTTGGATTTGACAAGATGGATAGAAAACTCCTCCTTACAATTATAGAAAAGTTTAACGGAGGTCCAGTCGGCGTTGAAACACTATCAGCAGCAGTCAGTGAGGAGAAGGATACTATTGAGGATGTCTATGAGCCGTTTCTCATACAGGGAGGCTATATACACAGAACTCCAAGAGGGAGGGTCGCAACAAAAATCGCCTACGAACACTTTGGTATAAAGCCAAAGGATGATATACAAGAAAAATTGTTTTAAATTTGAAAGCAAATATCTTTAAGATTATTCCAAAAAAGTATTCCATGTTGCAAGAAACCAGTAAAATGGTTTATAGTATGTTTAATATGTAAAAATCTATTAAGGTTATTTGCCTTGATAGTTTTTCAGGAGAGTCTATGAAAAGGGTAATAGTTGTTTTAACAATTCTATTCATGAGCATTCTTGAAGGAGAGTCTTACTCAGAAATGGGTGTATTTAATAAAGAAGGGACTTTATCAATTGATTATACAATGCATCTTAAACAGCAAAAGAGTAACGAAGAGGTATGCATATATCTATCCACTTTACAGAAGGATAGAGAATGGAGAATAAAAACTTACGAAATAGTCAAAGGATTATGCAATGAACTTGTCAGTGAAGGATATACGAGGATACCATCAAGCTACCCTGTCCCTCCGAGGAGAGAATCGGCCGTCAATGTCATCCAAATGGAAGAGGGGATAAATGTAACAATCCATAAAGACGGATTCATGAAAGAGAAACTGTTTGATGAGGAAAGCAAAGAACAGATAGTTCTGGAAATACTCGTAGAGTTGTTCGGAGTAGATGTCTAACCTTTAATCAATTCATCTGAGCTTTACCAAAATCATCAATCTGAAAGCCCCTTGGCTTACCTATTAGAATGAAATAATGTAGCAAATAAGCCGTTCGTCAGTGGATTCATCACGGAACGGCTTATCTTTTTTGGAGTCCTTTGGAAGATGGGGATAGATATATTACAACACAAAAAGAGATATAATCCCTTTGGTCAGCACCTTAGAGAGGTATTTGGAGAGAAGGTCTTAAAGATTACTGTTGATGCTGGATTTAGCTGTCCTAACAGAGATGGTAAGGTGAGCAGGGGAGGATGCATCTATTGCAGTGAAGGGAGTCATTACCTTCCAGAACAGCAAAGAAATCTGACAGTTAGGGAACAATTATTATTGTCAATCTCTCGGATAAAAAATAAATTTAATATAGATAAATTTATTGCCTATTTTCAGGCATACTCAAATACCTACTCACCAATAAGCAATCTCAAAAAACTTTATAATGAGGCTTTAAATGTAGATGGGATTGTTGGGCTTTCAATCGGGACAAGACCTGATTGCCTCTCTAATAGGACACTTGACTTTCTTGAGGATTATTCAGAAAAGACCTATCTCTGGCTTGAGATTGGACTTCAATCAATTCACAACAGAACACTAAAACTTATAAACAGAGGGCATACATTTGAACAGTTTATGGATGCTGTTGAAAGGGCAAAGAATAGGGGTTTTAAGATATGCACCCATATTATCCTCGGACTTCCCGGAGAGTCATATAACGATATGATTGAAACAGCAAAGACAGTTGGAGAATCAGGTATAGATGGAATAAAACTTCATCACCTTCATGTCCTTAAAGGGACACCTTTAGAAAAAAATTATATCAATAAAGAATTTAATCTACTTGATGAAGACAGTTATGTAAATTTAGTGTGTGATTTTCTTGAATACCTCCCGCATGATATAATTATCCAAAGGCTGGTCGGTGACGCACCAAATGACAGACTGGTTGCCCCTCTCTGGTCATTAAGCAAATCAGATATAATCAGAGCTATAGACAAGGAGATGGAGAGGAGAGAGTCGTATCAAGGAATAAGATTTAAGTCAGTCTAAAAGCCTAAAAGTCTAAAAGTGGAAAAACTCTTAGACTCTTAGACTCTTAGACTTTTAAACTATTATGTTTGAACTTAATCCATTGGGAAAGATGTTGATATTTTTTGGTGCAATCCTCATCCTTATCGGAGGTGCTTTATTACTTGCAGGAAAAGTTCCGTGGATAGGAAGGCTTCCGGGCGATATATTTATTCAGAGAAAAAATTTCAGCTTCTACTTCCCAATTGCCACATCTATAATTATAAGCATCATATTGACACTAATTTTTTCCCTCCTTGGTAGAAGGTAAAAAATCATACTCCTTGATGTAATAGCTATTTATCAAGCCAGTATGCAATACCGGATATAATGAACAGTACAGCGAATAATAATAGGCCGAGATTGATTCTCCTATCCACCTTTTTCAAAGCTAATCCTACTCAAGATGCCCAGCCATCATGGCAATATTGCTCCTGTGCTTAATTCTATTTATGGCGGTGGATATCTACGACTAAAATCAGCGGCGTCGTTTTTTGCCGTCCGCTGGAGTGAGCTGTTAGTCTCTTTTTAAATTCCATAATTCCAACTACTTATTTTTCTCATAAGTATGTTGCTCCAATATCAAATCCTTCTTCAGAAGTCCCATAAAAACTTCCATTTGCAAATACGCATGGTTCATATCTCTCGTTGCTATAGGTGTAAAATGCTAAACTCCATTCTTCTTCATTCCCAAAATAGCGCAAGCGACAAAGATGCGTCGGCGACTTTGATAACCGTCTCAAATATTCTTCTCTTGTCTCCCCTATGATTTTTAATAGTGATTCGGATGGTTCATCAGGTTTTTTATATGCATCAATATAACATAATGAACCCTTAAATCGAATATCCAATCTTGTATATTGTCCTGCATAATTCTTCGCTGCATATTCTTCAATTCTCTTTTGTGTCCGTTTCTGGACATCTTTAGCTATTTTCATGCCTCCTGAATGCGGGTTTTTCATCCATACTTTTTTCATGTTCCACCTCTTAGTTTAACTTTAAATATTAATATTAAAGTGTGTAAGAATTATTATTATTTGATGCCTAACGCAAAGCTGACTGACGAGTGCCATGAATCACGTCAGCTTGCCCAAAAACTCTTTTGCAATCCTCAAACCACTCACAACCCAAAAAGTTGCCTGTGGCACTCGTACAAGTCCAGCGATTGGTTAGAGGTCAATTTTATTTCTTTAAAGCTCTTTTATTTCTTATGATGTCGACAATTACTATTAATAACAAAGCTAATACAATAAAAATAGGTACATATGGATAGTCCCTGCTAAAATTGTTAAACCACAAACTGATTGAGCCAGAAGCATTTGAGAATTTCCCTGTAACAAGTAAATAGCCCATTATCACTATTACTATTAATACAACGGCAGCAACTACCAAAGTTAATGATATTCCTATAAGTCCTAATAAAATGTTCCTCGACGTTTCGTTAGCAAGAACAATAACCAATAATAAAAATGCAATGATATAGAGCATGACTTCTTCCTAGTTCCTCTAACGGCAGAATTAAACGGCGCTGTTTTTTAGCATCCGCTTGAATGAATGGTTATAAAGTTTTTAATTTTATTGATTTTTGAAATTTATTTTACTGGTGCGTCATCACAATGCTTGGGTAGGATACTTCTCGGGGCTGATAACCCTTCACCGTTGTATCCGATCTGCTTTACCCACCGTACTAGCAGACGTTTTCCAACTCCGCAGGTAAAGTGATGACGCATTATTTTGTTTTATTATTTTGTTTCTACTTGTTTTATTGTTTTATAACATTTAATAGACGAATTTTCTAATTACCTATATTTCCTGTTAATATACATTTTTGTTATTTTATACCACCAGCAATATTTATTGTCAACTTGTATACTGAGTATCTTATTAGAGAGATATGTAATTGTTTAAATACGATATATAGAGTAAAATAATTAATAGTTTTACAGTTTCCTATATCTTAAAAAAGTATTTATGCCTTTAAAACCTATTTACTCAAAGTTCCTGAAGGGATTTCATATATATATTGTATTTTGTCTCTTTATTTTCTTTTCTGGTTTACTTGCCCTGAGTTCAGTCGAAGGAGCAGGGGCAAATCTTATTCGTGTCGCTATAAAGACATCTTCTAATCTTGAAATACAGGTAAAGGAAGGGGTAAGGATTATTGATAATACCAATAATCGCTCCTTTGCCACAAAAGTTCCTATTCAATTAAATGTAAAAATATCAAATCCGGGCATAGCTATTAATAATCGTGAGTTTGGCAGTAATTTAAAAATTAAGCCGCCGGCAAATTCTTTAATAAGGATAGATAAAAATGATTACAGGGGCAATATAGAGATACGAAAAGATGGTGGAGGCAACCTTTTAATTATTAATGAACTAAATGTAGAAGAGTATCTTAAAGGTGTCCTCAATGAGGAGATATCTGCCAAATGGCATCCTGAAGCCATAAAGGCACAGGCAGTAGTAGCAAGGACTTACGCACTCTATCAAAAAGAAAATAGAAAGGATAACCCCTACCACATGGAGGCTACAACAGCTGATCAGGTGTATGGTGGTGCAAGAAGGGAAGATGAGCGGACTAATAAGGCGGCGAAAGATACACAAGGAATCGTTCTGACTTACGAGGGAAAACTGGCAAAGGTATTCTATCACTCCATAAGCGGAGGCATTACAGAAGATGTTACGGATGTATGGGGCGGTGAAGGGAATAATTATCTTAAGAGCATAAAGTGTAATTTTGATAAAGATGCACCAAATTATCAGTGGGAGACAGAGATAGACACTATTGATTTAGAGATAATTCTGTCAAAAAATGGCATTACGGTAGATGGCATTCAGTCTATAGAACCTGTCTCTTTTACATCCTCTGGACGGGTAGCAGAACTTGAGATAAGACACAGAGATGGTACAGAAAAAATCAGTGGGGTGAATTTCAGAAAGATTATTGGTTACGAGACCATACGAAGCACACTGTTTAGAATCAAAGAGGGTGATGGCAGCTTCATATTTTATGGTAAAGGCTCAGGACATGGAGTTGGATTATGCCAGTGGGGTGCAAAGGGGATGGCAGAGAAGGGATACAGCTATATTGATATATTGAAGCATTATTATCCGGGGATTGAGATAAAGAGGATTAAATAACGAACAAAACTTAATAAACCACAGATAAACACAGATTTACACAGAAAAATACTAAAACATAAATATTTTTAAAAATCTGTGGCTAAACTTTCATAATTTCTATGAAGTTGTCTGACTTTGATTACAATTTACCAGAGGAATTGATAGCCCAGTATCCAGCGGATAGACGGGATGAGTCAAGGCTTTTGGTGCTGGATAGAAAAAGTGGAAAGATTGAACACACGGTTTTCAAGAATATTATAAATTATCTATCCCCTTCCGACCTTTTAGTCTTAAACGATACCCTTGTATTCCCTGCAAGATTGATTGGAAGAAAAAAAAAGACAGGCGGCAAGGTTGAGGTTTTTTTACTGAGAGAGATTTCTCAAAATAGATGGGAAATAATTCCGCATTCTGCATTCCGCAATCCAAATTCGGTGGATGTAGTATTTGGTGATGGCGAATTAGAATGTAGAATATTTGAAAGAGAGGCTATATTTGAATGTAATGGGGACATTTATAAAATGTTAGAAAAATATGGCAAAGTCCCACTTCCCCCCTATATAAAAAGAGAGGCAAATCCCTCTCTTGATTATGAGAGATACCAGACTGTCTATGCAGAAAATAGAGGTGCAGTAGCTGCTCCAACTGCAGGACTTCACTTTACGAAGGAATTACTGTCTAATATTGAAAAGAAGGGTGTAGAAACAGCAAAGGTTACACTCCATGTGGGCTACGGGACATTTAAGCCTGTAAAAGCAGAAAATATAAAGGAACATAAGATTGAACCTGAATATTATGAGATAAAGGAGTCGGAGGCAATAAAGATTAACAATGCAGTTAAATCAGGCAAACGGATAGTTGCAGTAGGGACGACTACCGTAAGGACATTGGAATCTTTCACTGGTGAAATTAATGCTCAAAACGGTTATACAAGTTTATTTATTTATAACGGCTTCAATTTCAGAGTAACGAAATCCCTCTTAACAAATTTTCATTTACCAAAATCAACTCTT
>MHDO01000039.1 GCA_001805005.1 Nitrospinae bacterium RIFCSPLOWO2_12_39_16 | reverse complement strand
GTTGGTGATGTAATAGAAATAAGCAGGAATATCTTAAACGGCGGTGTGAATAGAGTATCTCCTCTCTCCTTTCTGCCAAAGTATATAGAGGATGCAAAGATAAAGAATATCAGTAATATCATTTCAGAATATTACATAAGATTTTCTGTTTTAGATAAGCCCGGTGTTTTGTCAAAGATTTCAGGGGTGCTTGGCAATAATTCAATCAGTATCTCATCTGTTATTCAAAAAGGGAGGGGAGAGAAAGGCGGAGTCCCTCTCGTTGTTATGACTCATTCTGCAAAAGAGAAGGACATCCAGAAAGCACTTTCGGAGATAGATAAACTTGATGTTGTTCTGGATAAATCTGTTCTTATTAGGGTAGAGAATGGGGAGAGGGGATAGGGTAAGGTGGTAGAGGAAATTTGCCTTTTCTAAAAATTTCACATGTTATTGAAAGACATTCAGAACAAGATAAAAAATGGAGATATAGATGAGGAGTAGTAAAAATGAAGAAACGACAAATTCAGGTATATGCTGATACATCGGTTTATGGCGGTGTTTTTGACGAGGAGTTTGGGGATGTAAGTAGTTTGTTTTTTGAACAGGTTCGTTCTGGAGATTTCACCCTATATATCTCCGAGGTTGTGCATAAAGAACTGGTAGTGGCACCGGATAAGGTAAATAGCCTATTTCAGGAGATGCTGCCGCATTGTCGGCTTGCAGAAATAAACGAAAATGCCCTCGAATTACAACAGTCCTATATAAGTGAAGGGATTTTGAGCGAAAAATGGTACGATGACGCGCTGCATGTGGCAATTGCCACCGTTGCAGATTGCGATGTCATTGTTAGCTGGAATTTTAAACATATCGTAAACTTTCAAAAGATTCCACTGTTTAATGCCGTTAATGTGCTTAACGGCTATAAGCCAATAGCAATCCATTCCCCAATGGAGGTGATCAATTATGGAGAGTAAAAAATTTGATTGTGTTGAGATGAAGCGAAAAGGGGCGGAGTTTATATATAAGAAGGTTGCAGGCTTGTCAAAAGCAGACCAATTGAAGTTCTGGCGAGCGGGCGATGAGGAATTGCGAAAGATTATCGGTACTCTCCCACAAAAAGGAAAAAAAACTGTTGCCGCTGGAAATTAGGAATTTCGGGGGCATGATACTGAATTCCACTGTCTGATGGGTGATACCAGTCCTTGATGATACAGGCAGAAGAATTAAAATCATTCTGACATACCTTTGTCAGTAATATGTGTTAATGTCAGGCGTAAGAATAAGGTAAAGAGGGATAACAGAGCCCAGTTTTTATTGAAATGATTTGTAATTGAGGGAGGTTGCGGGAGACAGTAAGAATGCCGATGTCCCCTATTTTTCTAAAATATTTTGGAAATATTGACTTTAGTGGGTAGGTGTGTAAAATATGGCTACTCATTGTAGAATGTAACATTTTCTCTAAAGGGAGGCTAAAAATATGGCAAATAAATTTATGCTTGAACACATTTCTGTTGACCCAAAAATCTGTCACGGACAGGCATGTGTAAAAGGAACGCGCATCCCTGTTCATCAAATCCTGCATATGTTAGCCAATGGAGACACTGTTGATAACCTCCTTGAGGAATACACTTCCATTACGCAGGAGGATATACTTGCCTGCATAGAGTATGCTGCTGAACTGACAGAGGAGCAAGTTATTTCTGACAAAGTTGTGGCATGAAGATTTTTGTGGATGAAAATATCCCTATGATGACTGTTAAAGAATTACTAAGACTTGGTCATGAAGTTGTAGATATTCGCGGCACGGAAAAAGAAGGTATGGCTGATGAAGATATATGGGAGATGGCTCAAAAAACAGGCTGTCTGCTGGTAACAACGGATAAAGGATTTGCCAACAATCGCTACGAGAAACATAACGGCATCCTGATTATACGACTTAAGCAGCCTAACAGGATTAAGATACATCAAAAGATTATGAAGGCGATAAGCCTTTTTAAAGAAAAGAAATGGCAGGGATTAACCGTTATTATGCAGGACACATACCATACTGTCTGGAAAGACAAAAAATAGTATCCTGTTAAATCCTCTCTCTGCCTGAACTGAGGAAAGAGGAAAAAAGGATAAGGTAAATAGGGATAACAGAGCCCATTTTTTATTGAAATGATTTGTTATTGAGGGAGGCTGCAGGAGACAGTAAGAAAAATGGTCGCTGTCCCCCATTTCGCCAAGGCGGATTAAAGGGGTTTAGGGAGAGAGAAAAATAGGTGGGGAGGTAACGGAATTCTGCGCTGGTTCCCAACCATAAAATAAAAATTTGGAGGATACTCAATGGAAAATAAAATATCAAAAATATGCTGGAATTTTGAAGGTTGGAAATTTCCATCAGGTTCACAAGGCAAAAGTGCAGCATCAAAGTCATTCGAGGCAGAATATGGATATGGTCACGAGGAATGGTTATTTGATAGAAGCCGCATTGTTAATGGGTATCATTATGCTTTTTTGCAGCCGCTAAACTTGAAATCTGACACGCATGTCGGTAAAACGTACAACATTTTCTTGTTCACAATCACCGACGGTATAAAATATTTTGTTGGACAAATAAAGAATGCCGCTTGCATTTCTAAAGCCGAATCCAGTGATATCTACAAGATTTATAAACAAAAGAAATGGCTTAAAGAAATGGTAAAAGGGATAGAGCAGGCAGGTGCAAACCCAAAAACGTTTACCAGAACATCTCCTAATATTTTCTTTAATGTAAAATTTAAATTTGAAGATGTTATTAGACCCGAGGAAGTCGAGGAATTATCAGATAAAGACATTAACATAACGACGACTCGGTATAGACTTTTGCCTAAATCAACTGATTTCAAATTTGTTGCTGAAATTTCAGATGAGGAGAACGAAGGTAAGTTTAGGAATACAAAAAGAAGAAATCGCATATATAAAGTGGACAGTTCTTTTGATCCATATCATGACAAACTGCAAAATGCTCTATGTGCATTATTGAGGGATCAATATAAAAATGAATACAAGACGGTAGCCATAGAAAAAGACAGAGTTGATATCAAGGGAAAGACTCATTCTGATAAATGGCACTACTTTGAAATAAAAACGGACAGCCCTAAATTGAGCCTTAGAAATGCACTCGGGCAGATTCTGGAGTATTCGTGTTGGCCTGACTCGGAAAGAGCCGAAAAGCTGATTATTGTCTCGGATAATGATCCAGATTCAGATACTAAGAAATATCTTGCTCATATCAGACGGAAATTTAATCTTCCTATTTTTTATAGGTTCTTTAATATGAACTCAAATGTTTTGTCTGAGGATTTTTGAAATGGTGGCGGTGCTATCGCATTTAGACGGGTGTACCGCAGACAAGAGAGACAAATAACCAGAAACGTATAGTAAAGATATCGGGCAGAGGGGGGAATAAGTTTGTTGTGTTTTTCATTCCGGCCTCATTACCCTCAGTTGCTTATGCTCGTCAATAGGAGAAGATTAAATGCTGAAAACAACATATAAGCACCTTAACAAAATACAAAAAGGATCGCTTGGGGTGGCATTCTCCAAAATGGCTTTTACTCTCGAAGGTTTTGAAGTTTACAACTCTGAATATGATGATCGCGGCATTGATTTTATAATTAGGAATCGTTCTGGGAAGTTTTTTTCGGTGCAGGTAAAAACAACTGATGAGAGGTCAAATCCTTTTATAAAGGAAGATAAATTTCAAATAAGCAACGATTTTATATTTTGTGCAGTCCGCATAATAGAAGGAAAGCCCCTTTCTTTATATATCGCAAGAGGCTCAGATTGGGGTAAAGGTGAGTTTAAATGTCTTAACTATAATCCAAAAGGGGGCTTGTCTGGGGCATACTATGAAATACGGTTTTCTAAAAAATATCAGGCAAAGTTAACTATATTTGAATTTCAAAACTATATTGTGAAGGTATCAGGGCATAACAAAGGAAAATATTGTTGACGAGGTGAAATTCTGGGGACATAATTTCGGTAGCACGATACTGAAGTAATCCAGAGATAGACATGAAAAAAGAAACAGAAAAGGCAATACAAGAGATAGTTCAGAGGATAGTTGAGCGGTTTCGACCTGAAAAGGTTTGAACATAAACCTCTTATGATATAGAATTTGGTAGAGATTTAGGAGGTAGAGAGGGTACAGACAGATTGGAATTCCGTGGATATGATACTAAATTGCCCGCAATAAAAAAATTGGTAGAGCAATTTGAAAAGTCTAAAAATTGAGAAATCAAGGAAGTGGAGTAATGGAAAAAGCAAGGATAGAGTTGCCGAAAGATAAGATTGCTGATTTTTGCAAGAAATGGAAGGTGCAAGAATTTGCCCTTTTCGGTTCGGTGCTTAGAGATGATTTCATGCCCGAAAGCGATGTTGATGTCCTCGTGGATTTTGAACCCGATGCACGGAGATCTCTACTTGATATAGGAACGATGGTTGATGACCTTCAGAAAATTTTTGGAAGAGAGGTTGACCTTCTAACCCGGAAGGCAGTGGAGCAAAGCCGGAACTATATCAGGCGCAAGGAAATCCTGTCCTCTATAGAGGTGGTATATGTCGCGTGACATGTCGTATCTGCTTGATATTCTGTTATATGCCAGGGATACCCGCGATTTCACTGCCGGCATGACTAAAGAGGCATTTCTTTCTGACAATAAGACTCAATATGCTGTTATACGCTGTTTTGAGGTTATCGGTGAGGCGGTTAAACGATTGTCTGACGATATCCGAAAGGCACATCCTGATGTTCCATGGTCGAGTATGGCGAGGATGCGGGACATATTGATTCATGCGTACGACTAAGGTTGATATGGATGAGGTCTGGGATACTGTCCAAAATGATATTCCAAGCCTTATCATTGCCCTTGAGCGCATTGTCCCAGATGAAAGAGGTAATGAATAAATGGAAAAGCCACAGTCTCTTTGGAAACATACAAAAGAGCGGTTTGATAAATTGGAAAGGGATATTACTGATTGATATATCGGCTTTCTTAGGGATATCGCAGAGCATTATTTGCGGCAGGACAGGAAGGTATATTTCAGGGAAAATCGTTTTGTCCATTGGGGAGAAGGAAATTTTGGAACACTCATTATAGAAGGAAATGAAGAAGTAGCCGATGTTTTTGGAGAGTATGTTTCTGAAATCAGGTTTGAACCTGAAATAGGTAAAGATATGATAAAGGGCGGCGTAGAAATCAGCAGGGAAAATCTGAAAGAGATTAAATATGGGATTTGATAACGAATCAGATGTAAAGTGGATTTGAAGATGACGGAAGACCTGATTTTTCAGTGGCACGATACCCAATGCAATCCAGAGATAGACATGAAAAATTTAAAATCATTCTGACACACCTTTGTCAGTAATATGTGTTAATGTCAGGCATAAGAATAAGGTAAAGAGGGATAACAGTGCCCAGTTTTTATTGGGATGATTTGTTATTGAGGGAGACTGCAGGAGACAGTAAGAAAAATGGTCGCTGTCCCCTATTTCGCCAAAACGGATTTAAGGGTTTTGGAAGAGACTATGGCTCATAGATAACCGAGGAGAAAATGAAAAAACCTCACCTTTATCTGGAAACATCCGTTTGGAATTTTTACTTTGCAGGTGATGCGGCTGAGAAGAAAGAGATAACGCTAAGGTTCTTTGATAAAATCAAGCAGGGCGAATACGAGATATTCGTATCTGATGTAGTCATCGAGGAAGTGGGGAGGGCTAACGAGAGCAAGAAACAGATGCTCCTGAGTATTATTGCGGAGCACAGCCCCAGTCGGTTGATTATTAATGAGGAAGTTTCGGAGCTTGCCCAAAAATACATTTCAGAAGGAGTTTTGCCGGCAGCAAAGATAGAAGATGATATGCACGCATCAGCTGCCACGGTTTTTGAAATGGATGCCTTAATCAGTTGGAATTTAAAGCACTTATCCAATTTCAAGAAGATGGAACTTATAAACGGAATTAATATGAAAGAGGGATATTCGAAAAGACTGGAGTTGATAACTTCAATGGAGGTGTCGGATGAAGAGATATGATAAGTCCTTAATTGAGGTATGGGAATGGAAGGAGAAGGTTTACCGTGAGGTAAAAGATATGGCTCCGAGCGAGTATGTCAAAAAAATTAAAAATGACGCAGAAAAAATACTCTCAAACAGCCACATCAAATTACCTACAGTAGCAATAAGCAAAAGACGCCAAAAAGTAGTTTGAGTAATATATGCTCTATCCATTTCAAGTGATGGGATAGGGTAATAAGGACTGAGCAAAACGGATTAAAGGGGTTTTGGTGGAGAGAATCAGGCAAAAGGAGAAGGGATAGTTTATGTATGAAAATTCTCTCCCCCTCTAAACTGAGAAAAGAGGCAGTGCAGGATATAAAAAACGGGGAGAGATGCATAAGAAAAAGGTAAGAAGAAAAGGCTTCTGTTGCTATGATGTGATATATTTGTAATAGGAATTACGAAAGTTTGCAGTATATGAGATGAGCATGGTGTTTTAATGCCTTTGGTATGAATGCGTATTGCAGATAATAAATTTGAAAAAGGGGAAGACTT
>MHDO01000038.1:734-11460 GCA_001805005.1 Nitrospinae bacterium RIFCSPLOWO2_12_39_16 | reverse complement strand
AGTGGAAAGTTACTCACCCCCTTTCATATAAACAGGGTAAAAATGTTATAAAGCCTCAGTATGTTATAGAGCAGATACATGAAATTACAAAAGGTGAGGCTATAATTACAACAGAGGTTGGGCAGAACCAGATGTGGACAGCCCAGTATTATAAATTTAAAAGACCGAGGACATTCCTTACATCAGGAGGACTCGGGACTATGGGCTATGGTTTTCCTGCAGCCATTGGTGCACAGGTTGCATTCCCTGATAAAATAGTATTTGATATTGCAGGTGATGGGAGTATCCAGATGAATATTCAGGAGCTTGCCACTGCTGTCCAATATCGTCTGCCTGTAAAAGTGGCAATATTAAATAACAGCTTTCTGGGAATGGTGAGACAGTGGCAGGAGCTTTTTTATAACAAAAGATATTCATATTCCTGTATGGAGTGCCAGCCTGATTTTGTGAAACTTGCAGAGGCTTATGGTGCGGTGGGTTTGAGGGTAGAAAATCCAGACGATGTGAAAAAGGCATTGAAAGAGGCGATAGAGATACCGAAGCCGGTTCTTATTGACTTTATTGTTGACAGGGAGGAGAATGTATATCCTATGGTTCCAGCAGGTAAGCCTATAAGCGAGATGCTGCTGGTGTAGAAATAAAAGGGTGCAAGGAGTCAAGGATTCAAGGGGTAAAGTTAAAACACCTTCTTTAGAACCCTTGATGTAATTATGAGACACACAATATCGGTTTTAGTAGAGAATAAATTCGGTGTCCTGTCAAGGATTGCAGGACTGTTCAGCGGGAGGGGTTTCAATATAGAGAGCCTCTCTGTAGCAGAGTCCCTCGACCCGAATATCTCCAGAATGACAATTGTAACAAGGGGGGA
Source organism: Nitrospinae bacterium RIFCSPLOWO2_12_39_16 (assembly GCA_001805005.1). Taxonomy (GTDB): domain Bacteria; phylum Nitrospinota; class Nitrospinia; order UBA9942; family UBA9942; genus UBA9942. The sequence goes on along the minus strand of MHDO01000038.1, from coordinate 10,592 downwards.
TGACAGGGTAATTGAGCAGGTTACAAAACAGTTAAATAAACTTGTGGATGTCATAAAGGTTATTGACCATACTGAGGAAAAGTTTGTTGACAGAGAACTGGCATTGATAAAGATAAACGCAGAGTCTCAATTAAGGGAAGAGATATTGAGGATTACCGAGATATTCAGAGGCAAGGTAGTTGATGTAAGCTCAAAGGCATATACAGTTGAAGTAACAGGTGACGAAGAAAAAGTAGAAGCCTTTATAGAAATGCTCAAACCCCTCGGCATCAAAGAAATTGCCAGAACAGGCAGAATCGCCATGTCCCGCGGCTAAAAGTCCCTGATGACATGATTAAAGGATAGATAATTCTATGGATACAACAGTTACTCAATATAAAAAAGAGCTTTTAAAAGAAATAAAGGGATTGCCTTCTGATAAGGTTAAGGAGGTCCTGAATTTTATCTGTTTTATTAAAGCTAAAGAGGTTATTGACCCTGCTCAGGCTTATTTTTGGACAAAAAAATGGCAAAAGATGGAAAAAGGAGCAGACAGGGATAGAAAAAGAGGCAATGTAATAGGCAATGGAACAGTAAAGAAATCCATTCGATCTTCACCAGCTTTATTGTCTTTGTGATACTTAATATACCTTTTTATTACCTCAGCAGTTATCTTATCCCCAACTGTCCTCGCAAAATAGCCATCTTCCCAAAACTCTCCACCCCATAACTCCTTCTTCACTCTTAGAAATTCTTCTCGAATCTCTTTCGAACTTATTGCCTTTAAAATCCCTATTATCTTCGATATCGAATACCTCGGTGGAAAACTCAAAAATAAATGAAGAAGATTTAGCAATAAGTAGATTTTTTAACTAAATTTTAGACGGCGCGCCAGTTTCACTGGCACGAAATTCGGCGGCGGCGGAAAAGCGAGGGCAGGCAAAAATTCCTTCCCCCCAACCCCCTTCCTTTTTGCCCGCCCGAGCTGAAAAGTTTTTCAAAATTCAGCGTTCGGATTTTCGCGGAAAAAAGTTCGGATTTTGTTCAGGGTGTGGAGCCATTTTATTGGCTCCCCGGGCAGGACTCGAACCTGCAACCCTTCGGTTAACAGCCGAATGCTCCGCCATTGAGCTACCGGGGAATTTTTACAGGAAAGGTAATTATAGATTAATTTTTTATTTTTGGCAACCTCGTTTATAAAAGCGGATTCTCATGCATTGCCTTAAGCCTCTTCCATCTTCTCTCCACTTCTTCCTCAAACTCGGCTACAACACCTTTAAATTCAGGCTTTAGCAGATGTTTTGTCTTTCCCATCAGCTTAAGCCATTCTGTAACATTAACCTTCTTTCCTTTTTCCTCAGGGTCATAGTTTATTGTTGTAATCCCATGCTCAACTTCATAGAGAGGGAAGAAGTTGCATTCTACAGCAGCCTGAACAACCGACTGTGCAATATTATCGGGGTGCCTCCAGTTTAATGGGCATGATGAGAAGAGCTTTCCAAATACAAGACCTTCATTTTTTGCATACCACTGAGCCTTTGCAGCCTTTCTTATTAAATCCCTGTACTGCGACTCTACTGCTGTGAACACATAGGGTATATGACATGCTGCAAATAGTTGTGCTGAATCCTTGTGATGGAATTTCTTCCCTACTCCCACTGTCCCTACATTGGATGTGCTTGTAGCGTGTCCGAGTGGGGTTGTGAATGAGAGCTGGTGCCCTGTATTCATATAGCCTTCGTTGTCATATTCAAGTATAATCATGTTGTGATTTCTGAAGGCTGTCCCCAATGCAGGTCCAAGCCCTATATCAAGACCTCCATCACCTGTAACCATGACAAATGTTATATCCTGCTCTTTCGGTATCTCACCCCTCCTCTGTCTCTCTTTATACATCTCCACTACACCGCTGAGCGTAGCGGCACCATTCTGAAAGAGATTATGTATATATGTAATATTAAAGGATGAATAAGGATACCCTGTTGTTACTACCATTCCACAACCGGTATGCCAGAGCATAACAACATGCCCCTCAATCCCTTTGAGGAATGTTCCAATACTCGGGAATATGCCACAGCCCGGACATGCACCATGCCCCGGTGTAATCCTGTGAGGCATCGCTGTAAGCTCTGCATGTTTTACACCCTTTACATCAAGCTTTCCTGTTTTTTCATCTCTTGTTACCTTTATTATCCCCAGTGATGATTCCTTATTTGTTATAGGGCCTCTTACCTTTTCAAATTTAAAATTTGGGTCTCCCGGTGTTGTGCCCATATAATCATAAGGGACATCCACCTTCCCCTTTTTTGCGGCATCAAGTGCCAGCTCAAACATTGCCTCTGCATCCTCTTCATAAAAATCTTTTCCGCCAAGTCCATAAATCCTGCTTATGACAATAGAGCGATTTTGAGGGTCATCCTTAAGTGCTGCCTTTACCTCTATTGTCATGTTGCCGCCCCATCCGCCATAGGAGTCCTGCCTGTCTGCTACTAATACTGCCTTTGCATTTTTTAACGCAGCAGCAATCTCCTTTGCAGGGAAGGGCCTTATAACAGTCGGATATACAAGCCCAACCTTCTTCCCCTTGATCCTCAGCTTATCCACGACAATTCTCGCTGTATCTGCTGCAGAATTCAGTATAAAAAGGACAGCCTCAGCATCATCTGTCATATAGCTCTCTACCATTGAATACCTGCGTCCGCTCAATTCTGCGTATTCTTTATAAATCTGCGGAATAATTTTATATGATGCCTCCATTGCCATACTTTGCTGTTTTTTATTGTTTATGAGGTCAGGGTCATTCATGTATGGACCTATTGTTATGGGATTATCTACATCAACCGAGCAGTTTTGAATCTTAAACTCCCCGATAAAATCCTGAACAACCTTTTTGTCTGAAAAATATCTTATCCTCCTCTTTTGATGGCTTGTAAAGAAACCATCATAGGCAACAATTACAGGAAGTCTAATCTCATCATGCTCTGCAATCTTTAACGCAATTATATTCATGTCATAGACAGCCTGTGGGTCTTTTGCGAGGATTATGACCCAGCCAATATTTAATGCCATCATTATGTCACTATGGTCACCCCTTATATTCAAAGGTCCCGAAACTGTCCTGCAGACCACATCAAGAACCATTGGATAGCGTGTCCCCGACTGGACAGGCAGTTGCTCCATTGCATATAAAAGCCCCTGTGCAGATGTTGCATTAAAAACCCTTCCGCCCGCAGTAGTTGCACCATAACAGACCCCTGCCGCCCCATGCTCACCATCACCGGGTATTAAGACCATCTCATGCTCTCCATTGGCGCTCATCTCATCAAGATTCTCTGCAACCTCAGTTGATGGTGTAATCGGATAGTAACCCATTATGTGGTAGTTAATCTGTGCCGCAGCAAGTGCAGCCATCTCGTTGCCGCTTTTAAAATCTACAGTCTGTTTAATAGCCTCTTTATTTAAAATCTTTTCCTCTTTTAAAGTTTCTATTTTCATAAAAACATCTCCCTATTTTTAAATCCTATTTTTTAGACCCGTCTGTGAAGCCCTTTTCTAAAATAGTTTTATCAGTCTCAAATTCCTTATGACTTGTGAGTGCCTCAAATTTACATATCTCAACGCATCTAAGACAGCCTTTACAGTGCTCATATACAATCCTCTTTAATATCCTCGCCGGTTTCCCTTTCTTTGGGTCTATCCCATCTTCCCATACGAAGCTGTAATCAGGGCATGTAATATCACATTCTCCGCAGTTTGTGCACTTGCTTATATCAAGTACAGGTATCCACCCCTCCCTACTGGCACTTATATCTTTAAATATACTGTTTCCTCCACTCGGAATTACCCCGCCCATCGGCTGGTTGAAATAACCTATCTTCTGTCCATCCCTTGTAAAAGGGATATACGGATATTTGTTATCAGGCTTGAATTTTTTCGATACGCCCTCATTATAGCCCCTGTCAAATGTCTTTAAATTTGGTGCAATCAAACTTGCATATTTTTTGCCGAGATTTTTTGTAATCATGTCCTTTATAGCATCGGGGTCTAAAAATCCTGATGCCCTGCATATTGTGCCGAGTATGGCTGTATTTATCCTTGTCTTTTCTGCTATTGCTATCTTTAATGCGTTTATACAGTAAACCGTACCTGCGTGCAGCTTTAAAAAGTCCCTCGCCTCATCAGGACTTTTTGATGTATTTATAACAACAATACCATCTGGACCAACACCCTGTGTAACAGGGATAGTCTTTGAAAGATTCTCATGAAAAAGGGCAAGGAGATGAGGTTCAGTTACAGGGCTATTTTCCCTAACCTCCATATCAGATGAACAGAATCGGATAAATGCCTTGACAGGAGAGCCCTTCTTCTCTGAGCCATAGCTTGAGAAATTAGAACCGTTGAAACCCATATTTAAGACACCCGCTTCTGCAAGAATTTTCCCTGCCAGATTTGCACCAAGTCCGCCTATGCTCTCCATTCTTATCTCATAAAAACCTGCCCCATTCACTATAGGCAGCTTTGTTTCTTTGGTTGTCATATAATCCCCCAAACGGATTTTAGATTTACGATTTTAGATTTATGATTTTAAAAATCGTAATTCGTAATTCGTAAATCATAAATTTTGTTACATCTCCTGTCTTCCCTCAATAGACTTTGTTAAGGTTACTTCATCGGCATATTCCAAATCCCCCCCAACAGGAAGTCCTCTTGCTATTCTTGTAACCTTCATACCAAAGGGCTTGAGAACCTTTGCTATATACATAGCTGTCGCTTCTCCTTCAAGATTCGGATTTGTTGCCAGAATAACCTCCCTGATTCCATTCTCTCTGACTCTACTTAACAATTCTTCAATTTTCAGGTCAGAGGGGCCAATGCCATCCAATGGCGAAAGGACACCCATGAGGACATGATAGCTGCCCTTAAATTCCCTTGTCTTTTCTATAGCAAATACATCATGCGGTTCTTCCACCACACATAACAGATTCTTTTCCCTGTTCATATCACTGCAGATATTACATGGGTCAACTTCTGTGATACTATTGCAGACTGAACAAAGCCTAACCTTCTCTTTTAACTCTAATATCGCCTTTACAAGTGCATCTGCTTCATGCCTTTGTGATTTTAGAATATAAAACGCAAGCCTCTCGGCAGTTTTTCTCCCTACACCGGGAAGTTTTCTCAACTCCTCTATTAATTTAAAAAGCGATTCCGGACCTTTCATAAAGAAAAAACTAATTAGCCACAGATGAACACAGAAAAACACAGAATTGCCAGAAAAAGAAAAAAAGTTATCTTTAATTAATCCTAATTATCCTGTTAATCCTGTCTAAATACTTTTTAAAGTCTGTTAAAATCTGTGACTAAAATTTATGAGTTCACATTAACCCCGGTATTTTTATTCCACCGGTTACTTTTGACATCTCCTCAGTTATAATCTCTTGTGATTTTCTCAATACCTCATTGACTGCTGCCAATACTAAATCTTCAAGCATTTCCACATCCTGCATACTTATAACTGAGGGGTCTATCTTTACTGATAAAATCTCCTGTCTGCCGTTCGCGGTAACTGTTACCATTCCACCACCCGAAGAGGCTTCAACCTTCTTATTGATTAGGTCTCTCTGCACCTCCGCAATCCTCTCCTGAACCTTCTGTGCCTGTTTCATTATATTGCCAATATTTGTCATGCCAACCCCCCCTTTTTTTACCCTGAAACATGCTCAGGGTCTCCGCCAACCTCCCGAATAACTACACCAGGAATAATATCTATGACCTCTTGAATCTTTTCCTTCTTCCATTTTTCAATGTCATTTCCACTGAAAGACCTCTTAGACGATTCTCCCTTAGAAGAGGCTTCAAGTATAATCTTTACCTCTCTCCCAATCACCTCTTTAATCGTATCCCTTATTACATTCTGATTCAACTCTATTGTCTTGCGATGAAAAGATTCTGATGCCTTCTCTTTAAAATTTAATATTATCTCATCTCCTTTTATATTTGATAGTTTAATATCTTCAAGTATGCCACCTAAAGATGGTTTTTTTGCACTAACTAACTCTTTAATTCTTTCCCATAAACTTGAAATATCTTTTTCTTCAACAGATACGGTATCTCTACCTTCCGCTCTCTGTTCTCTGTTCTCTGTTTTTTGTCTTTTATCTTCTGTCTTTTGTCCAAGATTTTCAAGCCGTTTTAAAATTTCATCAACTGCCATAATCTTCCCAATCTGTGTCATCTTGATTAATGCCATCTCAATAATCAGCGGGGGTTGTGACGCATATCTTAAATCTGCCTCGGCTTTCAAGATTATATTAAACATCTGCTGAAGCTCCTCCATGCTTATTTTTTCCACTTCTGACTTAAAGTGCTCAATCTCAGCAGTAGAAAGATCAATTAGGCTTGCAGGGTCGGCAACTACCTTAACGACCATCAAATTCCTTATATATTCCAAAAATTCTTTACAAAAAATTTTTAAATCCGTGCCATTTATAGTCAGCTCTTTCATCAATTTTAAGATATTCTGAATATCCTTTTCTATGATGCTGTTCATAAATGTGCTGAGGACTTCCCGACCTACAAAACCAAGGATTATCTTAACATCCTCCTCTTTTATAGTATCGCCGCTGAATGAGAGTATCTGGTCCATTGCCACAAGAGCATCCCTCATGCTTCCTTCAGCGCTCTTTGCAATGAGTGTCAATATATCCCTTGACACATTTATCCCTTCTCTCTTTGTAATCAACATAAGCTGTTCTACAACATCATTAATAGAAATTCTCTTAAATTCAAAATACTGGCATCTTGATATTATTGTCTCAGGTATTTTATTTGGTTCGGTGGTTGCAAAGATAAATATTATATGGGCAGGAGGCTCTTCCAATGTCTTTAAGAATGCGTTGAAGGCGGCCTTTGACAGCATGTGAACTTCATCTACTATATATACCTTGTATTTGCCTTTTGATGAGGCATATTTTACATTTTCCCTCAGCTCTCTTACATCATCTACACCAGTGTTTGATGCACCATCTATCTCTACTACATCAGGACAATACCCGCCTGTTATGTCCCTGCACATCTCGCATTCATTACAGGGCTCAGGGGTTGGCCCCTTGACGCAGTTTAATGCCTTGGCAAATATCCTTGCCATTGTAGTCTTCCCCACCCCCCTTGTGCCTGAGAAGAGATAGGCATGCCCTATCCTGTTATTCAGTAAGGCATTCTTAAGGGTTTGCACGATATGCCCCTGACCTATAACTTCACTAAAATTCTGGGGCCTCCACTTTCTTGCCGAAACTTGATATGCCATAAATTTATTACATGCCATTATCAGGCACCCCTATGGCACACAGAGAAGTCTGCTTACCGCTGCTTCCTTCCGGATCTGACGGGGTTCACAGGTCACTGTTGCACAGGACCCGATAATGGCACAATTACTTTAGGAGTCAGTGACCAGCGATCAATTGAAATCTTTTAATCCTGAACACTTATCACTATTCACTGTTTCTTTGGCGGAGAGGGTGGGATTCGAACCCACGTTAGGTTTCCCTAAACACGCTTTCCAAGCGTGCGCCTTCAGCCGCTCGGCCACCTCTCCCTACTTATGAGTTGATGAGTTGATGAGTTAAAGAGTTATTTCTTTCAACTCCTCAACCCTATAACTCACCAACTCACTAACTGTTTCTTTGGCGGAGAGGGTGGGATTCGAACCCACGTGGCTGTTAAGCCAACCCGATTTCGAGTCGGGCCCGTTATAACCACTTCGGTACCTCTCCATGGTGCGCCCAAGAGGATTTGAACCTCCGACCTGCGGACTCGCATTCCGCTGCTCTATCCAACTGAGCTATGGGCGCAAAAAAACAACGTATAACTGCTAACAAAAATTGATTCTTCCGTTATCTGTTATAAGTCATCAGTTATAAGTTGTCTTTATGGCGGAGAGGGAGGGATTCGAACCCTCGGTGGAGTTTTAGCCCCACAACCGCTTAGCAGGCGGTTGCCTTCGGCCGCTCGGCCACCTCTCCACAACCACTAACCGATAACCTATAACCTATAACTTATAACAAAAATATTTCTTCTGTCATAAGTTATTGGTTATAAGTTATAAGTTGTTTTAGTTGGCGGAGGAGGTGAGATTCGAACTCACGGGACTTTCGTCCTCCGGTTTTCAAGACCGGTGCCTTAAACCACTCGGCCACCCCTCCGAAAATACTAACTGATAACTATTGACCTATAACCTATAACTCTCAACTCTTAACTATCTTTTCTATTCCATCCATATACGGTCTTAACACTTCTGGAATAATTACACTCCCATCCTCCTGCTGATAATTCTCAAGAATTGCAACCATTGTCCTGCCTATCGCAAGGCCTGAGCCATTTAATGTGTGCACAAGTCTTGGCTTCCCACCATCTTTGGGTTTATATTTAATGCCGCCCCTTCGTGCCTGAAAATCTTCAAAATTACTGCAGGTAGAAATTTCTCTATATTTATCCTGTGATGGTATCCATACCTCTATATCATAACTCTTGGCAGATGAAAATCCTATATCTCCTGTGCAGAGAGTTATAACTCTGTAAGGAAGTTGTAATCTTTTAAGCACCTCCTCTGCATGAGAGAGAAGCTTCTCTAATTCATCATATGACCCGTCGGGCTTGACAAACTTTACCAGCTCTACTTTATCAAATTGATGCTGTCTTATCAGCCCTTTTGTATCTTGCCCCCATGAGCCTGCCTCTTTTCTGAAACAGGGGGTGTATGCAACATAGTAAAGAGGAAGCATCTCCTCTGGTATTACCTCATCCCTATGCATATTGGTAACAGGAACTTCTGCAGTAGGTATTAAATAATAATTTCCATCATCCACCTTAAACAGGTCTTCCTCAAATTTCGGAAGATTCCCTGTTGTTGTTGCACTCTCTCTATTTACCATAAACGGAGGCGAAACCTCCAGATACCCATGTTCCTTAACATGGAGGTCTAACATGAAATTTATTAATGCCCTCTCTAATCTCGCCCCCATTCCCTTATATAAAACAAATCCTGCACCTGCAATTTTTGATGCCCGCTGAAAATCAAGTCCAACAACATCTCCCAATTCTATGTGAGATTTTACCGGAAAATTAAATTTACGGGGATTTCCCCATTTTTTTATTTCTACATTATCCCCTGCTGACCTTCCAACAGGAACGGAGGAATGCGGCATGTTGGGGATATTCAACAGCCTATTATTTATATCTTCAGAGAGTTCCTTTGTCCTGGCATCAAGCTCTTTTATTTTCTGAGACACCTCCCTCATTTCAAGTGTATCTTTATCTGTATTAACCCCCTTTTTTTTAAGTTCGCCAATTTTATCCGACACCATATTTCTCTTATACTTAAATCCTTCCGACTCTTTTAAGAGTCTCCTCATCTCTTCATCTAATTTCAGGAGCTCAGTCAGTCCTATATCCTGACCCCTTTTTTTTAGTCCTTCTGTAACTTTTTGAATATCTTCTCTGATTAAGCGTACATCTAACATAATTTTAAATCAAATATAAATTCAGTCTCGGTAAATTTTGAATTTTATCTTATCTCCCGCGTTCCTTCAACCTTTTTTCTACACTCTCTATTTTTTTCTCAAGCATCTCTTTATTTACATATATATCCTTAACCTCTTTGTAAACAGAGAGTGCCTCCTGCAATTTATCCTGCTCCTCAAGGCACATCCCGATTCCATACTTTGCATCGGCAACATACCTGCCACTGCGATACTTTTCCATTAGTTTCTTAAAGCCACTAATTGCCTCATTATATCTTCCGAGGAGATAATGGCAGTTTGCAGAATAATACATTGCGTCAGGATAGAGCTTGCTTTCAGGGGTTTTTTCTAAAAAAACTTT
>MHDO01000038.1:0-727 GCA_001805005.1 Nitrospinae bacterium RIFCSPLOWO2_12_39_16 | reverse complement strand
TCATAATCACCTTTTTTAAAATAGCAAATTGCAATTTTATATTGATTAACATCTATATCTACCCATCTCTTAAAATTGTTAATCAGCTTATTATATTCTACAATTGCGCGTTCATGGTCTTTAAGATATTCGTCATAAATCAAGGCTACATACTCCTGCGATTTAAAGCTGATTTTATTTTTTTCCCCTTTATTTATCAGTTTCGAGAAGTATCCAAGGGCAATCTGTATATTGTTTAGATTTAAAAAGTAGGTTTCGCCCAATTTAAAAAGGGCGTCATCTGAATATCCGCTGTGGGGATACTTTTCAAGTATCTTATTATATTTATCTGCCGCCTTCTCATATCTGCTATCAAGCAAGTCTCTCTCTGCTTCACTAAAGAGTTTTTTGGGGGCGTCATCACAGGCAAAAAGCAGAATACAGAATACAGAAGTCAGAAGCCAGAAGGTTTTATTCTGACTCCTGACTCCTGACTCCTGACTCCTAACTCTTTTCATTCCTCTTCTTTTTCCTCAAGCTTTGCTATACCTACCACCCTGTCTCCTTCTCTAAGGTCTATCAATCTTACACCCTGTGTATTCCTTCCTATTACCGAAATCCCTTTCACCTTGAGCCTTATAAGGGTGCCATCTGATGAGACTATCATAAGTTCGTCTTCTTCAAGCACTTGTCTTATTCCTATTACTTCTCCATTTCTTTCTGAGATTTTTATATTTATAATCCCCTT
>MHDO01000037.1 GCA_001805005.1 Nitrospinae bacterium RIFCSPLOWO2_12_39_16 | reverse complement strand
AACAATGCTATTATAATCCCCAATATAGTGTTAATTTGAAATTTGAAATTTGAAATTTGAAATTTCATAGACATCCTCCCCCGCTCCTTTCTACGCAGCGGTATTTTAATAATATTTTGGATTGAGAATTTCTATCCCCTGACCCTGTTCCCTGCATTTCAAAATCTATCCCCTTTCCTGACATTGCCCCGCCTTCATAGCCAGTAGCAAAACCAGTTGAAAAACCTTTAAGTTGAACAGGCCCTGTCCTTGTTGTGGATACAGTAATGTCCATTTCGTTTATATTGATAGTAAAATTGGGAGGGGCTGTAGTTGTGTATCCCATAATGGATTCTACGAAATCTGGTGTTCCATTGGTCCCACTAACATCAACAGTAAGATTACTGAGAGGAGAAGACTCATCTATGTCAGATATGCCATTGCCATCACTATCCGTTATTCCTAACGAATCTAAAATGGCCTGGGATTCTGTTTTTAGAGAGATTGTCCTTCGTATTGGTCCGGGGGCGATATCCATACTTCCCTCTGTATTGTAAAAGGTGGTTTGTAAGACCTTGTAATTCGTGCTTATCTCCATGTCTGTAGTAGTAGTCAATATAGCCGTTAGAGAGAGCACGGATAGCAGTGCCAGTATCATCAGTGCTATTACAAGCACAATACCTTTTTCATTTCTAATTAGTCTAAACATATAAATACCTTATCCACAGATTTCACAGATTACCACAGATTAAAACAAAAAATTTTTAAAAAAAATCTGCGAAAATCTGCGTAATCTGTGGATTGCTAAGATTTTTTTGTTTAATAAGTCTGCCGCAGTCCGATATTTCTTGTCCTTATCCTTGCTGTCAATGTCCTTGTCCTGCACATACCATCAGCATCCGTGCCGGTTATGTCCAAACCTCCTGATGTATAATTTGGGTCTTCCCTTGAGGTTCGGGCAGTTATAGAAACATCTATTAGTCTTATATTCGACAAATCTGTTGCGCCTGCTGTTGTTATAGGAACTGTGATTGTGGCTCCGCTGGAATTGTAATATGTAAATGTTAAGCCGGTTATATATTGAACCATAGGGTTATTATTTCTGCGCAAGTCTGTCCCATTTAAAAAATAGCGGACTGTCTCATTATCATCAGCAGTATCTCCATCATCGTTTAAATCAGAAAGCATTCTGATGCTGTTTGCAGTAATGTTTGTAGTTACAGTTGAGTCCGTTCCTGGGACAATGCCAACGGATGTCCCCATTAACAGAGGTGCCTCTATATTAGGATTATAGCCAGCATTTCTTAAATCTCTCGTAATAAATTCCATTGCAAAACGGAGATTCTGCTCCATCTCTGTTATCATCTCCTGAGTAGCGAAAGCCTTTTTCTGTGTTGTGAAGGATGAAAATATCGAGCCTAAGACTATCAGTCCTATAGTCATAGAGATTAACAACTCTATTAAAGTAAAACCAAACGAATTAAAAATTGAAGATTGAAGATTGAAGATTTTAACTCCTGTTTCTTTTTCATCTTTTAACTCATAACTCATAACTCACCACTATATTGTTCCCGGCTCGCCTGAATATCTTGTTCCGGCAATCACCGTTGAAATTACAATATTTCTGTTCAATCCTGCCTCTCTCCATCCAACGACTACTGTTATTGTTTTCATGCCTACTACAGGGATATTGTCTTTAATAACCCATCCCCTTCTTAGATAGGATGGACTGGTAGTCAGAGTTGGTGAATTCAAAAGGTTTGTCGTATCTTCATTGCCATCTGCATCAATGGCATAGGCATGGTCAGGGAATTCAAAAAGGTCTGAAATTTCATTACCATTATTATCGCTTGATAAGGTTATGTCATCAGATGTCTCTGCTGTAGCATCGGCACCTAAATCATAATCGCTTGAATCTAATAGCTCATTTGCACTTGTATCGTCAGCGGTTCCTGGACTCATATCTGCCCCAAGAAAGTAATTCTGATTCCTCAAAAATTCAATTGTATCCTGTGCCTTAACTGTGGCTTCCGTTACTCTATCGCTGATCTGATTGCCTTTTATGACCATTACTGTAGTTGATGCCATAGACAGAAGTGCAACCGATAGAATTACTATGGCAATCATGATTTCTATAAGAGTAAATCCTGTGTTAGATTTTAAATGTTTCATTCTAAATATTAATGATTGCAATTAAGATGCCATAAACATAGTAACTAAAACCCTTTATTTTTAAGTATTTCTTAAAACAGGTGTATAGAATTTGGGTAATCGGTTTCATAGTGATGTGTAACGAATTACACATTTCATGTTGGGTTATACATAAGCCTAAGATATCCCATATTCCTTTATCTTATTAAGGAGGGTTTTGTAGCTGACCTTAAGTATCTCTGCTGCCCTGCTTTTGTTTCCATGAGTTTCTCTTAAGGCATTCTCTATCCTCGTCTTTTCAGCAGACCTGACAGCTGATTCAGCTACCTCATGCAATGGTGCATCTAAAACAATCCTGTTATGCGCCATCCTGTTAATATTAAAATGACCTGGCATGAGGGTCTCTCCATCGCATAGGATAATTGCCCTTTCTATTATATTTTTTAACTCCCTTACATTCCCCTTCCATTCATGATTTAAAAGAATCTTCTCAACATCTTGTGAAATAGATGGCTCTCTTTTATTTATCTCCTTTGAAAAGAGGGATATAAAATGCCTTGATAGCGGTATGATGTCTTCCCTCCTTTCCCGTAATGGTGGAATAAGTATGGGGAATACATCTAACCTATAAAAGAGGTCCTCCCTGAATCGCCCTTCAGCAACCTCTTTTTCAAGGGACTTATTGCTTGCTGCTATCACTCTGAGTTCAGTTCTTATGCTTTTTGTTCCACCTACCCTTTCAAATTCATTCTCTTGCAGAACCCTTAAGAGTCTGGACTGTAAAGGCATTGCCATATCACCTATCTCATCAAGGAATATTGTCCCTTTATTTGCCATCTCAAATTTTCCTATCTTTACTTCATTTGCACCTGTAAATGCCCCCTTTTCATGTCCGAAGAGCTCATTTTCTATTAAATCCTTAGGTATTGCTGCACAATTCACAGCTACAAAGGACATATTTGCCCTCGGGCTTAAATGATGGATTGCCCTTGCAATAAGCTCCTTTCCTGTCCCGCTCTCGCCTAATATTAAGACAGTAGTCTTAAGGGTTGCTACTCTCCTGACCTTTTCCTCTACTCCCTTCCATTTTTCACTGGTCCCTATTATCTCAGGTATTTTTAAAAAACGATGGAACTCCTTTTTAAGGACCAGATTTTCCATCCTGAGGGTTTTTTCTTCCAATGCCCTCTTAACTATCAGCAGGAGATGGTCAGGGTCAAAGGGCTTAGTAATAAAATCGTAAGCCCCTTCTTTCACTGCCCTGACAGCTATCTCAATACTCCCATAGGCAGTCATCACAACAACAGGTATCGGTGGAAAGCCCCCTTTTGCAAATTTAAGTATCTCCATTCCATCACCATCAGGGAGCTTTAAATCTGTAACTACTGCCTCTATATCCCCGGCAGAAAGCAGGGCAATACCATCCTTGACGGTATGAGATGTTTTGACTGTAAATCCCTCTGACTCAAAGGACTTGCTCAGCATCTCTGCCATACTCTTTTTGTCCTCTACTATAAGGATAGTTTGCATTGTAAGAAAAAAACCCAATTAAACCACAGATAAACACGGATGAACACAGATAGAAAAAAAATTTAGCCACAAATTTATACTACTGGCAAAAATAATTTAAAGATACTCCCTTTACCATTTTTACTCTCCACACCGACATTTCCACCATGTCCTATAATTATCTTTTGCACAAGGGCAAGTCCAATCCCCATGCCCCTCTCTTTTGTCGTATAAAAGGGCATAAAGACTTTCTTTAAATCTTCCTCAGGGATTCCTTTGCCATTATCCCTGACAGAAATAAATACACCCTCTTTATTAAGAGAGAGACCATTTTCTATATCTATCCATACCCTGTCACCTGCATCAAGGGCATTCCGGATAAGATTTTTTATTACCTGCCTTAAAAGGATTTCATCCCCCTTGGCCATAATAGCATCATTAAAAGGGAATTCTATTCTTTCTCCTTCATCTCCCATCTCTGATATAACAGCCTTAATCGTTTTTGTGATATCTATATCTACTTTATCAATAGGCTCAGCCCTTGAAAATTTAAGAAACTCCTCCATGATGCGATTCATCTCCTCTATCTCGCTTAAAATCCCATGGACAATCTCTCTCCTGCTGTCTCCTTGGTCAAGATTTTTTAAGAGAAGCCTTACATGTCCTGCTATTACAGCCATTGGATTTCTGAACTCATGGGCAATACCAGCCGAGACCTCTCCGAGGGCAGCCAGTCTTTCCTTTATAACAAGCTGCTCTTTAAGAGATTTTATTTCATTACCAAGTGTATGAAAGGCATCTATAACTATATTCATGTCGTTTTTTTCAGCCTTTTTTAAATTTCCTTTTCTCATTAGAAGGCGGGGTAGAGATATTATAATGATGAAGAGAAGTATCAGAAAGATAGAGACTGATAAAAAAATAATAAGTGTATCTGGAGAGGTTTTCATCAATAAAAACAATAGAATGCAGATGGCTCAGCTAAATCTGTGTTCTATTTATTTAAGATTTTATGTTTAATTTATGCTGCATTATAAATTCTTTTTAAAAGTTTTTCAATGAAATTGAGCTTTATTTTTGACATGGTTCTGCCATTTCTGTATATTTAACTTGTGAAACAATTTGCCTATAAGTATATTATCCCATTTTTCGGTTCTGTATATATATATATAATAGGATTAACCTGTAGAAGGATCGTAATTAATAAAGAAATAGAAGAGTTCCTTTTAAAACAAGGCATAAATCCAATCTATACATTCTGGCATGGGAGGATGCTCTATTTCCCCTATTTATACCGCTTTCAGAATAAGCACCACATACTTGCAAGTCCAAGCAAAGACGGGGAGATTATTGGGAATTTGCTTAAAATATATGGATTTAATATAGTTTGGGGTTCAACATTTAAGAAAGGTGCAAAGGCACTCTTAAATCTCATTAGAGTTATAAAGAATGGAGACAGTGTTGTTTTGATAGCAGACGGCTCAAGAGGTCCTGCCTTTAAGGCACAGGATGGGGCAATAAAGATTGCAAAGCTGACAGGTATTCCAATAGTTCCAATGACATACAGTGTCAGCAGGAAGAAGGTTTTAAATAGCTGGGATAGATTTGTAATACCCTATCCATTCTCAAAGATTGCTGTAAAATATGGCGAGCCTGTTTATGTCCCTCCTGATGCAGATGATGAGGTTATGGAACTTAAAAGACAGGAGCTTGAAAAAAAACTTAATGATATAACTGAGTTTGCAGATAAATATTTTACAAGTGGACATAAATAAACAAGGAAAGATAATTTTTGCTTGAAAAAATTGGCAACAGGGATTATAGTAACTTTGATTATTTCAATAGGGGGTTGATATGAGATATAAGGATATTGCAGATTTTAAGAATTCGTTAAAGGGGATTGTAAATATAAAAGATAGTGGGGCTGTTGTATCAGATGCCTCAAAGTTAAGAAGTGAGCTTATTGACAAGCTTATTTTTAATTCTGTATTTAATGAAAATAAAGAGGTAAAAGGGAATTGCAGATGGCTCATAAAATCCTCTGCACTTAATCTTGGCATCCGACCTGCGTCCATTCAGGAGCTTTATGAGGCAATGGGGAGGGGCGAGTATAAGGGATTTACTGTCCCCGCTGTAAATATCAGGGGACTTTCATACGATGTGGCAAGGGCTATGATAAGGGCAGCAAGGAAGAATAATAATGGCACTTTTATCTTTGAAATTGCAAAATCAGAGATTGGATATACAGAACAACCGCCATCAGAATATGTCTCAGTAATGATAGCCGCTGCGTTAAAAGAGGGATATAGTGGGCCAGTATTTATTCAGGGGGACCACTATCAGGTGAGTGCAAAAAAATATGCTGTAGATAAAGATAAAGAGATTGCAGGCTTAAAGAAATTGATTAAGGATTCTATTTCCGCAGGTTTTTATAATATTGACATAGATTCATCTACAATGGTTGATTTAAGTAAATCCAGTTTAAAGGAACAGCAGAGGTTGAATTATGAGATTGCTTCAGATATGACCGCCTATATAAGGGAGCTTCAGCCAGAGGGTGTAACTATTTCTGTTGGGGGGGAGATAGGCGAGGTAGGCGGCAAGAACAGCACGGCGGAAGAATTAAAGACATTTATGGATAATTATCTTGATACACTTAAAAAGAGGGGGAATCTAAAAGGGATAAGCAAGATAAGTATTCAGACAGGGACAACACATGGCGGCGTGCCGCTCCCTGATGGGACTGTTGCAAAGGTAAAACTTGACTTTGATACACTCTCAAAACTTTCAAAGATTGCAAGGGAAGAATACGGGCTATGCGGGGCAGTTCAGCATGGGGCATCTACGCTCCCTGATGAGGCATTTGACAGATTTCCAAATACAGGGACAGGAGAGGTTCATCTTGCTACAGGATTTCAGAATATGATATATGAGAGCAGACATTTCCCTAAAGAACTGCGTGAAGAGATTTATAAATATTTAAAAGATACAAGTGCAGAAGAAAGAAAGCCCAATGAGACTGAGGAGCAGTTTATATATAAGACAAGGAAGAAGGCATTTGGTCCTTTTAAAGAAAGAATTTGGACGCTGCCGTCATCTGTAAGAGATGCTATAGGGAGAGAGATAGAAAATAAGTTTGACTTTCTCTTTAAAAAATTGAATGTCGTTAATACCTATGATATTATAAACAAGGCAATAAAATCTGTAAATGTTCAGCCTGATTTAAAGAGAGAGATTGAGATGTGTTCAGTTTCAGGGCAAAAAGAAAAAATTGTCCTGATGCCAGGGCAGGACTAAAATATATTTTAAAAAAGCAGGGGGTTTTATGTTGAGAAAAAATTTAGCAAGGATCAAATACATTGTATTAATTTTTATAGCCAGTATCTATTCTATAGCATCGGCACAGTTCATAAATATCCCAGCCCGGGAGGCTAAAAAAATGATAGATTCAAAGGATTACGGCCTAATACTTGATGTCAGGACTATGGAAGAATATACAGGGGAATTAGGGCATATAGATGGTGCCGTGCTTATCCCTGTCCAGGAGTTAAAGGACAGAATAGGAGAGATTGAAAAGTATAAAGATAAAAAGGTGATTGTGGTTTGCCACAGCGGTGTCCGAAGTCGAAAGGCAAGTGACATTCTTTTGCAGAAAGGGTTTAAAACGGTCTATAACATAGCCGATGGAATGGTAGGATGGGATTCCCAGAAGTATCCTGTAAAAAGATAATTTCTATTCACTATAGAAGAGATTTTCCAGCCAGCCTATATCTTCTTTTGCCTCTGTCCTTATTTTTTAAAGGCTCTGTCTTATAAGAAATAAAAAATTTATGCACCGGAGACTAAATAAGCTTTTAATTCAAGAAAAAGGGGGACCAATTGGACGCCCATCAGAAAGCCTGTCTTCCTCACATGACCGCCTTCAGAATGTAAAAGATATTCGTAAAATAATAGAAGAGCAGAGACTGGAGATTAGAGAGAGGCATAAAAAGGGGGGGAATGGATTTGAGGTAGTTAAGGAATATACAGATTTAGTTGACGGTCTGATAATAAATATGTATCAAGCAATTATCGCGGGGTCAAATGGGAGTCAACTATTTACATTAGTAGCACTTGGTGGGTATGGCAGGGGCGAGCTAAATCCATTTTCTGATGTAGATATACTCTTTCTATACGATAAGAAGGTCAACCAGCATTCAGATTATGCAATCCATAATATCATATCAATCCTCTGGGACATGGGCTTCAAGGTAGGACACAGTGTAAGGTCTATCAGTGATTGCCTTGCCATTGCAAAGAATGATATTACTGCAAGGACTGCCATGATGGAGTCAAGGTATCTCGCAGGAGATAAAGGGATTTTTGATAGTTTCTTTACATCTCTTAAGAGGGATATTATGAAGAGGGGTGTGGATGATTTTATTAAATTGCAGTTAGATGATACTTTAAGAAGGCATTCTCTGTATGGCAATACTGTCTGCGTCTCTGAACCGAATATAAAGGATGGTCCAGGCGGCTTAAGAGATATTCATACTGCTATGTGGGTATCCATGTCAAAATTCGGGATTAATAGGATTGATGCCCTTGAGAGGCGGGGTATAATTGATAGTCAGGAAATGAGACATGCATTAAAATCAATTGATTTTTTACTTAGGGTTAGAAATGATATGCATTTTATGTCTGAAAAGAAGGATGATGTTCTCTCACATGAAATTCAGGAGGCAGTGGCGAAAAATTTAGGCTACGGGGATGAGAACGGATTGAGGGGCGTGATAAAATTTATGAAGGATTATTATATCAATGCCTCATACATATATCATTTTTCAAATTCTCTATTAGACAGGTGTTTAAAGTATAAACCAGGCATCTTTAAGAGGATTGCCTATCTGAAAACAAAAGAAATAGGGGATGGGTTTGTTTCAATTGGGAATGAGATTCATGCAAAGGATTTTAACCTTGAAATATTTAAAAAGAACTCTGTTCTGCTAATAAAGGTATTTCTCTACTGTCAGGAGTATAATCTCACATTAAGCAGCAGTATTAAGAGGCTTATAACTTCCTCACTTCATCTTATTGACGATAATTTTATCAATCTCCCTGAGACAAACGAGATGTTCAGGAGGATATTAAAAGGGAGGGGGTTATCAGGGATATTGAGGATGATGCACAATTGCGGCGTCCTGAAAAGGTTTGTCAGGGAGTTTGAGGATATCTCATTTTTTTCAAACTGCGATCTCTATCACAAATTTACTGTGGATGAGCATACACTTAGAAGTTTGGAGCATTTAGAAGGGCTTTCTATTTCAAATGGAGATGAGATAGAGCTAAAGAAGATTTATAAAAGTATTATCGACAGCACGGCATTAAAAATTGCGACCCTCCTGCATGATATTGGGAAGAGAGATTCACCGGGCCATAGTGAGAGGGGGAGAGAGATTGCAGCTTCTTTATTAAAGAAATGGGGTATGGAAGCTGTCACTGATACAGTGGTGATGCTTATTGGAAATCATCTCATTATGAATCAGATTGCCCTTAGAAGGGACATGCACGATGAAAAGACTGTTGCAGAATTTTGCAAGAAGGTGGAAGGGATTGAGAATTTGAAGATGCTGTATCTCCTCACCTATGCCGATTTAAGTGCTGTAGGAACTGATATATGGACAAACTGGAAGTCTGCCCTTCTATGGGAATTGTATTTAAAGGCATATGAGTATTTCAGCAAGGGAGAAGAGGAGAGGATTTCAGACATGTCATTGATAGACAAGAAAAAGGGAGAGATTCTTGCCTTGATTGATAATGAATTGGATAGGGATAAGGCTAAAAAACATTTCTCATCCATGCCGGGAAAATATATCCTATCCACATCCCCTGAGAGGATTTTAAGACATATCAGACTTGCCGGTGAGTTAGACAGCAAAAAACTCGTTATAAAGTATTTCCAAAATACAGAGGTGGGCTATACAGAGCTGATGGTGTGCACTGTAGGCAAGGCTGGAGTCTTTTCAAAAATCGCAGGGACACTTACATCAAAGAATATAAATATACTCGGTGCCCAGATATACACAAGGCTTGATGGTGTTGCAATAGATACACTTCAGGTTTCAACTATAGAAGGAAAATTGATATTGGATGAAGGGATGCTTAAGAGGTTTGAAGATGACCTCCTCCATGTATTGGAAGGGGAGAGGAGTGTAGAGGAGCTTCTTTCAGCAAGACAGAGGCTTAATATACCTCAGGAGAGTAGAGGCTTCAGAGTCCCTACAAAGGTGGAGATAGATAACACACTCTCTGATTTGCACACAATCATAGAGGTAATGACAATGGATAGATTGGGAGTCTTATATGATATAACAAGGACTCTCTTTGAGCTCAGGCTTGATATATATATAGCAAAAATCTCTACAGAAGGCAAAACAGTCATAGATGTTTTTTATGTGACAGATATAAACGGCGGGAAGGTCTTAGATAAAGACAATCTTGAGGCAATAAAAGATTCCCTGTTAAAGGCGCTGGCATGAACTCCATTTCATTGCATTTACCTTGATTTTC
>MHDO01000036.1:0-7023 GCA_001805005.1 Nitrospinae bacterium RIFCSPLOWO2_12_39_16 | reverse complement strand
AAGGTTTCTCAATTCTTTGGTCGCGCCCCGCGTGGGCGCGTGGATTGAAACTGGAAGCATGGGATTTATATCTCTCCTAAAGCATATTTAAGTATTTTATTGGTTTATGAACTATTTGCAGGGGCAAAAGAGAAGAAAAAGAAGATACTTAAGATCCCTTTGGTGCCGAAGGGGGGACTCGAACCCCCACATCCTTGCGGACATTAGACCCTGAATCTAACGCGTCTGCCAATTCCGCCACTTCGGCGCATAAATAATTTAGCATTTTTAACCTGAAAAATACATTTGTATTTTTCGCCCAACGGCACTAACCAATCTTTATCAGCTCATATTCCCTTGAGCCGAGCCCTATTTCTTCGCCGTATTTGAGCTGGACAGTCCAGTCAATGTCAGGATATACACCCCTGAATTTATCTTCTCCTGGTTCAAAATTACAGGTCAATTTGGAATTTCTGTTTCCTGACTGATTATTGACTAAGTCTGCCGATGCCTGGTCTATTGCAACAGGGTCTTTTGAAATCAATATTCCTATGTCTTCTACAACAGGCGTATCGCTTGCGGGATAGCAGTCACAGGCGGGGCTTATCTGGGTTAAAAAAGATATGAATATATATTTGTCTTTCTTTTTCTGTAGTGCAGCATATACATGCTCAACCATTTTTTCCTGCATACTGCCTGTATCCGCATCCCATTTGATTTTAATAGCACCATCCCTGCACGGAAGTATGCACTCACCACAGCCTATACAAATTTCAGAGACTATTTTGACCTTTTTATTATTTTCAATTTTTACAATGGCATCCTCTGCAGGGCACCATGGAATACACCTCATACATCCTGTGCATTTATCTGCCACCACAAATGGCTTAACATTTGAATGCTGGTTTAGTTTCCCTTTCAGGGTCGCACATCCCATACCTATATTTTTTATTACACCGCCAATTCCGCTCAATTCATGGCATTTGAAATGTGTAACTGCAATCAGGCAGTCGGCATTATGAATTTCAGTTGCAATATCCACTTCGCTATACCACTTTTTATCAATCCTGACCATTTCATACGATTTTCCTCTAAGCCCGTCAGCTATTATTAGAGGTGCATTGACAACCGAATAATCAAAGCCATTTCCAATGGCAGTCTCTATGTGTGTAACTGATTCTTTTCTATTGCCGACATACAGCGTGTTGGTATCGGTAAGAAACGGCATTCCGCCAAGGCTTTTAACTTTATCAACAATCCTTCTCAGATAAATCGGTTTTACATAAGATGTGTTCCCTCTTTCGCCAAAATGTAGTTTTATGGCTGTAAGGTCGCCTTTTTCAATTATGCTGTTTATCTCTGCCTTTACGAGCAGTTTATCAAGTTTTTTAAAAATATTCTGCTGTGGTGTAACCCTTAAATCTGTGAAGAAGACTTTGCTTTTCATAATATTATTTCATCAAATATCTGTAAATAATTATACCAATTGCCCCTGCGAGGTTTGTAATTGCAAATAAAAAGACAGTTGCACTGCCAATATCTGAGTTTTTAAGAATAACCAAAACAAGAAATATATATGAGAAAATGGCAATGTTATATATTACGCTGAAAAAGATTTCCCTCCACTTTTCAAAAATAGAGATTATGCCCAATACAATAATAGCAGCAATAAATTTCCAATTCAGAAGGTAATCAATTGTACTTTTATTGCTTACAAGGTTTAACAGGTCAGATAAGTCAAATGTATTAAAAAAATGTAGAAATTTTTCTTTTAATAGGTTCATATTTTATGAAATGATACAGATATAGGGATTGATTTGTCAAATGTTTTCTGTTATATTCATCTTTAATAAATAACAACAACCGATAGGAAAATAAGTGGTGCCGGATGAATATGCCGTTAATCCCCGACTATCCCAAAAAACAGATTTGGGCGGTAGGAGGAGGTAAAGGAGGAACAGGAAAGACAGTCGTTGCAGCGAGTATAGGGATACTCCTTGCGAAGGCGGGAAAAAGAGTTATTATAATTGATGCTGATCTTGGCGGTGCAAATCTTCATACCTGCCTTGGAATAAGACACCCCTCAACTACAATCGCTGATTTTCTTTTAAAAAAGGTAAATTCTCTAAATGAATTACTATTAGATACCCCCATAAAAAATCTAAGACTTATAAGCGGTGCCAATGATTTTCTGACCATAGCAAATATTCCATTCGCCCAGAAACAAAAACTTATGAGATACATAAAAAATCTCGATTCTGATTATGTAATCCTTGACCTTGGTGCAGGCACATCGTTTAATGTCCTTGACCTTTTTCTTATGTCGGATTTCAATATACTTGTGGCCATGCCTGAGCCGACCTCTGTGGAAAATGTTTACCGCTTCATAAAGAGTGTAATTTTAAGGAGGCTTAATAATTCCCTGAACAATTCAAGGTTTCAGGATATATTCAGATTGGCAGCAGAGGCAAGGGGAAATGAATCTATAAAAACCCTTTATGACCTTTTAGAGAGGGTGGAGCAGATGGATAGTTCAATAGCCTCTGACTTAAAGAAGAAGGTAAATACATTCTCTCTAAAGTTGATTATGAATCAGATCAAAGAAAACGATAATATAACACTTGGGAGTTCCATAAAAGATATTACAAAGAAATACCTTGGTGTTGATCTGGATTATTCTGGATATATTCCATACGATGAGAAGGTTTCTGAATCCATAAAAATGTTTAAACCCCTTGTGATAGAGTATCCAAATTGCAGTGCATCTCTTTGCATGAATCTGACAATGAAGAGGCTGTTAAACAGCAGCAAGCCGTTTAATGGAGAGGAGATAAAAAATGAAAAGGCTTGAAGAACTTAATTACTATGAATTGCTGAATTTGGATGAGAATGCAGATTTAAGTGATATACAGCAGGCATATTTTATTGCTGTATCAACATACAGCAGGGACTCATTGGCTGCACACAGTATTCTTTCAGAAGAAGAAAAGACAAATATGATAAAAAAAATTGAGATTGCCTATACAACACTTGTAGATAAAAACAAGAGACTCTTTTATGATAGAGAGGTATTAAAGATAGATGCTAAAGAAAATAATAAATTAATGCCTCATAATGGCGAGGATTTTGCAGAGAGGCAGGATATAATAGTCAATGAGTCAAAAACAGAAAGGGTAAAAAATGAACTTAGACATGCTGAATTAGCTGTATTTGGAGGTGTTCACCTTAAAAATATAAGAGAGGTAAAGGGGATTGCATTGGATGAGATAGCACAGAAGACAAGAATAAGGGTGTCGTATCTTAAGGCGCTTGAGGATGAGAATTTTGAACAACTGCCGCCAGAAGTGTTTTCAAAGGGGTTCTTAAGGGCTTATGCAAAATATATCGGCCTTGACCCTGAAGTTGTAATCAAAAGTTATAAGTTCAGCAAATAGAGAGTCAGACACTTGGAAAGGGTGAAGTCATGATTTACAAAGTATTACTTGCATCTTGTATCTTGCTAATCCTTAATGTGGGGTTTGTCTATGCGGAACAGGGTGACAAGGTAGCTGGAAAAGAGGTTTTTGAGAGAAGGTGTATACAGTGTCACGGCGAGAATGGTGAGGGGAATGGCAGGGTTGCAGATAAGGTGTATCCTCCGCCAAGAAATTTTACATGGGGTACATTTAAGTATAAGACTTCTCCTGGGGACCAGGTTCCAAGAGATGAAGATTTGCTGAGAACTATAAATGAGGGATTTGGCGAGGCATCTATGCCTGCATGGAGAGACTTAATGACTGAGAAGGAAAAGAGGGATGTAATTGCCTATGAAAAGACTTTTTCAGATATATTTGAAACAGAAAAACCGCCTGAAGAGATAGATTATGGTAAAGAAGTTTCTTTTTCGGAACAGAGTGTCATTAAAGGTAAGGAGCTTTATGAAAGGGAAGGATGTCCTGAGTGCCATGGTGAAGGCGGCAAAGGAGATGGTATAAAAAAACTGAAGGATATCTGGGGAACCAGAGAATGGCCAAGGAATCTGACAAAGCCATGGACATACAACGGCGGCAATAAACGAAAGAATATCTTTGCAAGGATAACAATAGGCATACCGGGAACACCAATGCCATCTTTTGCGGATAAAAAGAGTCAAAAGTATTTGAATGAAGAGGAGCGATGGCATATAGTAAATTACGTAATATCTCTTGCGGATGAGACTAAGAGGGTTAAAAAAGAAGATGAGGATAAGCCTTTAAAGGCAAAATATATAAATGGGGAATTGCCTTTGGATGTCCATGCCCCCGAATGGAAAGGAGCACCATTTAAGGCGCTTAAATTATATCCGCAGGATCAAGCGAATGAGAAATATTTTAAACCTACTAATGATGGGATTACAGTGAGGGCGCTCTTTAATGATAAGGATATAATATTTTTGCTGGAGTGGGATGATAGGACAAAGAGTGTCCCCGGAGATACAGACGCAGAGAAGATGAGCGAGGGGGAAGTGTTTGAAGACGCAATTGCAGTTCAGTTTCCCATGGCAATATTACCCAGAATACCAATACAAGAGCAACTGCCGTCAATTAGACACGGGGATAAAGAGTTTGGTGTAAATGTCTGGTATTGGAATAGTGGAACAACCTCTGTTCCCCAGCTGACAAATGTTATATATTCAAATGGTATTGAAGATAAAAGTATTGAGCCAGGTTCTAAAGTTAATTTAGAAGGGAAAGGGGAATATAAAGGAGGTATATGGAAAGTGGTATTAAAAAAGGACATAAAGACTTCAAATTCAAAGAATAACTTTCAGTTCGAAACAGATAGGCTTATACCGATATCATTTGCAAACTGGGATGGTTCAAATGGAGGAAAGGGACGCAAACATACAGCGACCCAATGGGATTGGCTGATATTAAAAAAAGAGTAGCAAAGAATGTGTTATATTTTACAAATATTGTGCCAATTTGCACAGAGTATGCATTTTTTCCTACCTTCAGAGGATATTTATAGCTTTTTCTGAGGTTAAAAAGACTATAAATGTCCATCAAAATATCTAATAGACAAAAATGCCTATATTTTTTTATATAACCCTTTGCAATTATTAAGATTATTATATGCATAATCTCCCCTTCCACCTTATTATGGCATGAAAAGTGCAATTTATAATGATGAAACTATGCGAATTCTTAATCTTTTCAATAACATAAATAGGAAAAATGGGATAATGAAACTATTATCTTTAAGCTTTATATTTCTCCTTTTCTCTGCGGCAACTGTTACAGGTGAAGTTGCCCCAACTGCTCTTTATCTATCTGATATTGAGAGTGGCCTTTCTGTTCCTGTCCGCATAGCTGCTGATAAATGGGCAAATCTTTATGTAACAGACCCACGGAGACAGCAGGTTCATAAATTTAATGCCATCGGTGATCTTAAATTAACAATTACCGGCATTGCCGCTCCCCTTGGAGTGGCAGTAGATAATCAGGGAAATATATATATCGGCGATGATAGTGAAAACAATGTCTCTGTTTTTGACTCTGCTGGAAAATTTCTTAAAAAATTAGGCTCAGGCAATGGTGAGTTTATTATGCCCAACGACATTGCCATTGAACCATCCTCAGGGCGAATCTATGTTACAGATTCAAAGGCAAATATAGTAAAAGTTTATAATTCTGGCGGAGTCCTATCTTTTACCATCAATAACATCCTCTTTCCAACAGGTATTCATATTGATTCTAAAAAAGGGGAACTTTTAATAGGCGACCTTATAAACTCTCAGGTAAAGGTCTTTGACCTCTCCGGGAATTTTATTAGAAGTTTTGGTTCAAGTGGTGTTGGGGCTGGTCTTATTAGCAGTGTGCAGGGTCTGACTGTGGACAAGATGGGACGCATATATGTTGTGGATGCCCACAAAGGATGGGTTCAGGTCTTTGACTCACAAGGCAACCATCTCTCCTTCATTGGAAGTGGTAATCTCTTTATACCGCTGGATGCGGTGATAGACCCATATAATCGCCTTATTGCCACATCCTCTTCCGATGGGAAGCTATCAATTTACGGTATTGATGGCGGCAATCTCCCGTCTAACTGGAATGAGAATTACCTGCCTGATACTGACGGGGATGGGATTCCTGATGCATGGGAGGAGGCAAATGGACTCAATCCGGATTTCAACGATGCCAATCTTGACCCCGATAATGATGGTTTTGCAAATCTCTACGAGTATTTATCCGGTTCAGATCCCCGCAACCCTGATACAGATGGCGATGGTTTAAAAGATGGAGTTGATCCAAGCCCTGGTATGGCTACAGATAATAAACCATCAGCGAATGCAGGACCTGATGTGACATATGACCCGGGTATTATTGCTCTTGATGGAAGCGGCAGCAGGGACCCAAATTTCTTGTCTCTTAAATATACATGGACTGCGGATGTAAACAATCCTGCAAATGTAAGTTTATTAGATAATGGGACAGTAACGGCAGTTAAGCCTGTTTTTATTGTTACAAAACCCGGAGTTTATAGATTTACTCTCAAGGTTGCAAACAGCTATTTTGAAAGCAGTCCTGATGAGGTAGCCGTTACAATCAGAAATATCCCTCCCACTGCCTATGCCGGGATGAATCAGACTGTCAGTGCTAATACACAGGTCAATCTTAATGGAGCAGGCAGCAAGGATGCCAATGGAGATGCGCTTGCATATAAATGGACACAGGTCTCAGGCACTCAGGTGAACCTTGGTGGAGGAAGCACGAGAGACGCAAATTTTACCCCCCAGGGTTCGGGTATATATATCTTCAGCCTTATTGTGAGTGATGGTGTCAATACCAGTTCGTCTGATGAAATCAACATAACAGTTAATAGCGGGAATACCGTTCCAATAGCAGATGCAGGCGATGACCAGATTGTTTATTTGCCTGCAACGATAGCCCTGAGCGGCAATAGGAGTATTGATGGTGATGGTGAACAATTGACATACAACTGGAAGTTATTATCCGGGCCAAAGGCTGTTACATTATCCAGTGCTGCCAGCAAAAGTCCAACATGGACACCTGATACTGCCGG
>MHDO01000035.1 GCA_001805005.1 Nitrospinae bacterium RIFCSPLOWO2_12_39_16 | reverse complement strand
CTGTGACGATTACATCAAAGGTCTCAGGCGGGATGATGGGATTATACTCAACAGGCGGAGGCTCCCTGAAAAGGTCGGCATGGTCAAACAATGATTCCTCTTCAAGGGCAGGGTCTATTTCTTCGCCTTTAAGGATTGAGTAGAGCCGCTGGATTGTGGATATGCAGACGCGGGCTGTTTTATCAATGCTGCCTGACTGAAGATGCTGAACAATGAATTCCTCTGTGAACTTAAAGGGGCTGTAAGGCGAATCATATTGCTGAAACTCTTTAAGTGTTTGGTTTCCGAGCGTCTTTCTGTCAACAAGGAACAAAACCCTTTTTGCCTTTGCAAATTTAAGGAGGCGGTAAATAAATGTAACAGCAGTGAATGTTTTTCCGCTGCCTGTAGCCATCTGGATAAGGGCGCGGGGACGGTTCTCGGAGAGCGACTTTTCAAGATTCTTTATAGCCTTAATCTGCGCTGACCAGAGACCCTCTTCTATCAAAGGCGGTAATTTTTGAAGTCTTTTGCAGAAAGTGAAGGGCTTGCTGTAAACGGAAAATCTCTCTGCAGCTTGCAATGCCTCTGCCGGGACATTTTCCGTAAGCAATTCCAGAAGTGTCTCAGGCTTATGGAATGAAAATACATTACGTGATCTGGGGTCAGGGTCTAATCCGTTTGTGAATCGCGTTTCAACACCGGTAGACTGATAACAAAACGGCAATGGCCGATACCATGCAGGAAGGTCATCAGGCAGCCCGTGTTTATATTTATCAGACTGAATCTCCACACCGGTTAGTGTTGCCCCTGCTTTTTTGGCTTCTATAACACCGGCAGCCTTGCCGTCAACATAGAATAGATAGTCTGCAAAACCATGGCCGGATTTCAGGGGGAAATTTCTTATGACAATGCCGCAATGGGCGTGGATGTTTGCGTCGTTGACATTGCAGACATGCCAGCCTGCCTTTTCAAGAAGGCTGTCAATAATTTCGCGCGCTTTGTCTTCAGTCGTTAGAGGCATTTTTTTAGAGGTCAATTATAATTCCATTAGAAACCTTTATTTTTTACTTATAAGAAAATCATACTTAACCTTGATGCGGCGTTATGCAGATATTATGCAATTAAGTTGAAAAATTGTCCATATCTCTTTTTATTTTTATCCCATAAAATTTTCTATAATATTTTCTTGACAATACTATATATTGTGGTAGCATCATCAACACCCTACAAAATATAGGGTATTTGCTAATTTATTTCAGCACTCATCCATTTAGGATAAACAATTAATATGAGGAGGTATTTATGAATAGTGTTAATGGGGTAAAGGATATATCATCAACTATCAGCAAAAATGAATCTACCCTTCCCTTACAGGTTGCCTGGCATAAGGGTATGGTTAATCCGAGCTTAGACAAGACTAAACCCCAGACAAAACTCTCCTCAAATGCAGTCAAGGTGCTTGAGAGACGGTATCTGAAGAAGAATGAAGATGGAAAGGTAGTGGAAACACCTGAAGATATGTTCAGGAGAGTTGCCAGCAATATTGCCAAGGCAGACCTGTTTTACAATCCAAACGCAGATATTAAGGAGACAGAGGAGAAATTTTTTAACATGATGTATAGGTTAGAATTTATGCCAAATTCTCCTACATTAATGAATGCCGGAAGAGACCTCCAGCAATTATCTGCATGTTTTGTCCTCCCGATAGGGGATTCTATGGAGGAGATATTTACCGCCGTTAAGGATACAGCCCTTATTCATAAGAGTGGTGGAGGGACAGGCTTTAGCTTTAGCAGATTAAGGCCTGCGGGCAGCAGGGTTGCAACAACAAGTGGTATATCAAGCGGGCCTATATCCTTTATGAAGGTATTTGACAGTGCCACCGAGGCAATAAAGCAGGGGGGAACAAGGAGGGGTGCGAATATGGGCATTCTTCGTATAGACCACCCCGATATTGAGGAGTTTATAGTTTGTAAGCGGGATGACTCAAAGTTTAATAATTTTAATATCTCCGTTGCCATTACTGAAGATTTTATGAGAAGGGTTGAAAATGATGATACTTATGAACTGATAAACCCCCATTCAAAAGAGGTGATAAAGAAATTATCTGCCCGAATGGTCTTTGAGACAATTGTAGAGTCTGCATGGAAGAACGGTGACCCTGGGATTATATTCATAGACAGAATAAACAGGGATAACCCAACTCCTGCAATTGGCGAGATTGAGAGTACAAACCCATGCGGAGAGCAGCCGCTTTTGCCCTATGAATCCTGTAATCTCGGCTCAATAAATCTGACTAAGATGGTGAAAGAGATTGATAGTTCAGGGTTCGGGGGGCGGGGTTATGAAATTGACTGGGACAAACTCAAAAACATAACATGGAAGTCTGTCCATTTCCTTGACAATGTGATTGACATGAACAGATACCCTATAAAAAAAATTGAGCTGATGACAAAGGCAAATAGAAAGATAGGACTGGGGGTTATGGGATTTGCCGATATGCTCATAGAGATGGGTGTATCTTACAATTCCAATAAGGCAATCCAGCTATCTGAAGAGGTCATGTCGTTCATAGACAGGGAGTCTAAGATGGCATCTGCGGATTTAGCCAAGACAAGAGGTGCATTCCCAAACTACAAGGGGAGTATATACGACAGTCACCAGTCACCAGCCACCAGCCACCAGTCAACTTACAGAGGATTGGAATTGAGAAATGCAACAACAACAACTATAGCCCCTACGGGGACTATAAGCATTATAGCCGGGTGTAGCAGCGGCGTTGAACCCCTCTTTGCAGTATCATATATAAGGACTGTAATGGACAAGGATGAGCTTGTAGAGGTCCATCCATATTTTGATAAGATTGCAAAAGAGAGGGGCTTTTACTCTGAAAGACTGATGAAGGAGATTGCAAAGAAAGGGCATATATGTGATATGCCCGAGATACCTGAGGATATATGCAAGATATTTGTTACATCTCACAATATAGCCCCTGACTGGCATATAAAGATGCAGGCTGTGTTTCAGAAATATACAGACAATGCAGTATCAAAGACTGTAAATTTTAAATTTGCTGCAACACAGGATGATGTTAAAAAGGCATATGTACTTGCCTATAAATTAGGATGCAAAGGGGTAACTATTTATAGGGATGGAAGCAGGGATGAACAGGTGCTAAGCACAGGTGATACAAAGAAAAAAGAACAGAAGGCAAACAATAATGGCCATGAAAAGATAGTCCCCCGCCCAAGGCCTGAAATCACACGAGGAACAACACACAGGGTAGGCACAGGGTGCGGAAACCTGTATGTAACCATAAATGTATGTGATGAGGGGAAGCCCTTTGAGATATTCACAAGGATGGGGAAGGCAGGCGGCTGTGCCTCATCCCAGTCAGAGGCAATAGGAAGACTCGTATCTTTATCACTCCGCTCAGGCATAGAGCCTGATGAGATAGTAAAACAGCTTATGGGTATCAGCTGTCATATGCCTGCATGGGAGAACGGCAACAGGGTGCTGTCATGTTCAGATGCAATATCAAAGGCTATAGGCAGATATATATCTGAAGTTAGAGCTGTGAAGCCCGCAAACCAGACCCAGGCATTTGAAATCAGTGTAGGTGCCTGTCCTGACTGTGGCAGCTCTATGGAACAGGCTGATGGATGTCTTGTATGCAGGGCATGTGGTTATTCAAAATGCAGTTAAATGAGTTTAAGAGTTCAGGAGTTTAAGAGTTTTTAACTCCTCAACTCTTAAACTCCTGAACTCTTAAACTCCTGAACTCATGAATGGTGTTATTCCTGTCCAAAAACTGAAAAGCCTGATTAAAAATAGGGCTATAAGGTCTTCAACCCCTTTAAGAAAAGACCAGTTTCAGCCTGCAAGCCTTGACTTGAGGATTGGCAAAAAGGCTTATAGAATAAGAAGCAGTTTCCTGCCTCAGAAAGGCTCTGTAAGAGAAAAATTAAAAGACCTCTTCATGTATGAGATAGACCTATCAAAAAATGGCATCCTTGAAAAGGGGAATATCTATCTGATACCTTTAATGGAGGAGTTAAATCTACCCGATGATATACGCGGAAGAACAAACCCAAAAAGTACAACCGGGAGGCTTGATATATTTACAAGGGTCATAACGGATTACAGCCACAGGTTTGAAGACATTGACTACGGATATAAAGGTGAATTATATCTTGAAGTGGTTACAAGGTCATTTACAATAAAGGTAGAGCCGGGGCAGTGCCTCAATCAGTTAAGGTTATTCAGGGGGGATGAGAGGTTAAGCGATATGGAGCTTAAGTCCATTTATGATAAATACTCCCTTCTTTATAATGACAGCGGAAAACCATCAAAGGGAAAAGATGTCAAGATAAGCGATGGGCTCTTCATGAGTATAAATTTAAAAGGGAATCATCATGGCATTATCGGATATAAGGCAAAAAAGAATAGCTCAGTTGTTGACATCGGCAGAACAGGGTTTTATGATGAAACAGACTACTGGGAGCCTATACACACACCAAGGGATGATTTTCTAATCCTTGAGCCTGAGGAATTTTATATATTTTCATCAAAGGAGAGGGTAAGGGTCCCTGTTGAGTATGCGGCAGAGATGGTTGAATTTGATGCAGGCTCCGGGGAGCTTAGGACCCATTATGCAGGTTTTTTTGACAGCGGATTTGGTTACGGTGCAAAGGGTGAGATAAAAGGGACAACGGCTGTATTAGAGGTCAGACCCCACGATGTCCCATTCAGGATTGAGGACAGCCAGACATTTTTTAAAATCAAGTATGAGAGGATGATTGAACCGCCTGAGACTTATTATGGCATGAATATAGGCTCAAGCTATTATAATCAGGAACTTGCACTAAGCAAGCAGTTTAAAAGAAAATGATAAAAAAAGAAGATATTTGGGCTATATTATTGATTGTCGCCATCCTGCTCTTTCAAGTCATTGCACTCTATTATTTTTGATTTTTATCACGCCTTTTAATCTTATTTTAATATTCATTCTATATAATTGTTATTATTAATCAAAAATAAATAAAAACCTTTTAATCTTTGTAATTTTAATATATAATAATCACCTTGCTTTTTGATAATAAAGTATTATATTATACATACGAGGATTAGAGGATATGTATTTTAGAAAGGAGTTAGAAATGGATAGTAATTTTATGGGATTAAAAAAAATCCTTATGAAGAGAAGGGCAAAACTCTTATCCACCCTTAAAACAAGGAAGAATGAGAGGACTGATTTGCGCCATGGCGATGACATTGATCAGGCAGAGTCTGCCTATGAGCAGGAGATGTCATATATCTTCAGAGGCAGGGAATCTGATGAGATAAAAGCAATAAACGAGGCACTGGCAAAGATAAATAAAGGGACATACGGTATATGTGATAATTGCGGCGAGATGATCGGCATGAAGAGGCTTGAGGCAATGCCTTTTGTAAAGTATTGCGTAGATTGCCAGGAAGAATTTGAAAAGAGATGAACATGATGAAGACTGTTTTGTTAATGACAGGGTTAACCCTGTTGCTTGTTTTTGCGGGCAGTGCGTTTGGCGGTAAGAGCGGGATGATGACGGCTTTCATTTTTGCCAGTATCATGAATATAGGAACCTACTGGTTCAGTGATAAGATAGTCCTCGCCATGTATGGTGCGAAGCAGGTCTCTTATGCAGAGGCACCTGAAATTCATTCAATTATAAGAGAATTATCCATGAGGGCCGGGTTACCGATGCCAAAGGTTTACATTATTGATAATGCCACCCCAAATGCCTTTGCAACGGGTAGAAATCCTGAACATGCTGCAGTCGCGGTAACAAGAGGGATAGTCAACCTACTCACGAGGGAAGAACTCTCAGGAGTCCTGGGACACGAACTTGCCCATATAAAACACAGAGATATCCTGATAGGGACAATAGCAGCAACAGTTGCTGGTGCCATAAGTATGCTCGCAAACATGGCTCAGTGGTCAATGTATTTTGGCGGAAGAAGGGATGATAGAGAAGGCGGGCATCCTGCGGTTGCTATTATAATGATGATTCTTGCACCAATTGCGGCAATGCTTATCCAGATGGCAATATCGCGGTCAAGAGAGTATTTAGCAGATGAGGGGGGTGCAAAGATAGCGGGGAATCCCATTTCACTGGCAAAAGCCCTTGGAAAACTCCACAAGGGTGTTCAGATGATGCCTATGGATGCAAATCCAGCAACGGCACATATGTTTATAGTAAGCCCATTAAGCGGCGGCGGGTTTTTGACACTTTTCAGCACCCACCCGCCTATTGAGGAGAGAATCAAAAGACTTGAAAGCATGGTTCGATATTAACACTTGACGAAAGGGGTATAAAAATGTTTAATCCGAATTATTATAGTTTAGCACTTAAAAAGATTCCTAAAAGATATTTACTTGTAAATATTCTTTCCAGACGAATGAGGCAGCTTCAGAAGGGGAGTGAGCCGCTTGTCCAGATAGAAGAGGGAAACTCAATCTCTAATGCAGATATTGCACTGAAGGAGATTGTTGAAGAAAAGTTAGTCATAAATGAACCTGAAGTGCCTGAGGTTAAGCGTAAGAAGTCACCTCGCAAATCAAAATAATATCCCAAAATCCGATTTAGAATTTTGGGTAAGGTGGTCATCTTTGAATAACGAGGAAAAAGGATATACAATTAAAGACAAAAGATTCTCTGCAATCTCTGAAGAAGAGAAGAGGCAGGATTCTGACACAAAGAATTATAAGAAAGAAGATGACAGCAGTTCAAAAAACAAAGATATCCCCCTTCCAGAAATAAATTTCGCTACTTTTATCCTCTCTCTAACCAGTTCAGCTATGTTGCACTTTGGTGATATAGCAGACCCCGTCTCAGGCAAGAAAGAAAGAAATCTAACAATAGCAAAACAGACCATAGATATGATTGATATGCTCAGGGAAAAAACAAAGGGTAATCTTACAAAGGATGAAGAGGCCCTTGTGGAGAATACCCTTTACGAACTTAAGATAAGATATGTAAAGGAATCAAGCAAGGGAATGTAATATGGTCCAATAGAAGTATTTATTAATGTGCGGGGTGAGGTTGTTGTTGTAAATAAAAAGTATGGTATCAAAATTACGGATGTTATTGACCCGCTTGAAATAAAAAGACTCGCCTTGTAATCTTTATTTTAAAAACAAAGGTATCTCCTCGCCTTTGACCAAATCCTCGTAATTCTCTCTCTTTCTGATTACAAAAAATTCATTACCTTTTACCAATATTTCAGGAACCCTCGGTCTTGAATTATAATTTGATGACATTGTAAAACCGTAGGCACCTGCACTCATCACCGCCGCAATGGCATCCTTTTTTAAATCAGGCAGGACCCTGTCCTTTGCCAGAAAATCACCACTCTCGCATATTGGCCCTACGACATCTGCCACTATTTTATGTGAATCTGAATTTTTATTTACGGGCAGTATTGAATGATAAGAGCCGTAGAAACTCGGTCTTACCAAATCGTTCATACCCGCATCTACAATCACAAAGTTCTTCCCTTCACTCTGTTTCGTATATAAAACCTTTGTTACAAGTGCACCTGCATTACCTACAATAACCCTTCCAGGCTCAAATATTATAGTACAGCCTGTCCCCTTTAAAATCGGTGACAGCTCTGCCGCCAGTTCCTTCGGATTTGGAGGCGATTCATCCTTATATGTAATTCCAAGCCCGCCTCCGATATCAAGGTATTTTATTTTCAATCCCTCAACCCTGAGCTGGTCAATCAAGGCAACTATCTTTTCCAGTGCATCTACAAAGGGACGCACTTGTGTTATCTGAGAGCCAATATGCTTATGTATCCCTACCACCTCTATATTTCCAAGACTATTTGCAAGTTTGTATCCCTCTAATGCCTCACTCATACTTATGCCGAATTTATGGGACTTCAGTCCGGTAGAAATATATGGATGGGTCTTGGCATCAATATCAGGATTCACCCTTAGAGATACCCGCGCCTTAACACTTAGCTCATCGGCAACCTCATCAATGGCAAAAAGCTCCTGAGAAGACTCAACATTGAACATGAGTATATTTGACTTAATGGCAAACCTTATCTCCTCTTTAGTCTTTCCAACCCCTGCATATACAATCTTCTGAGGGTCGGCACCTGCAGCAAGTGCCCTGTATAACTCCCCCCCTGATACGACATCAAATCCACCACCCTCTCCGGCAAATATCTTCAGGATGGCAATATTTGAATTTGACTTTACTGCAAAGCAAACAAGGTGAGGAATACCTTCAAATGCCGAATTAAATACCCTGAAATGATTTCTTAAAGTATTATAGCTGTAAAGATAAAATGGTGTACCGACAGCCTTTGAAATATCTTTTATTGAAACATCTTCACAGTAGAGATCACTGCCTTTATACTGAAAATCGTTCATTAATACCCTCCCTCTTTTTGAATAGATATTTTACTGCCTGCTGCTTACTGCATACTGTCTACCTGTTCTGACGGTGGAACAGGTGGTGCCTTTTTCCCACAACCCCCGTTGACTATTGCTATAATTACAAAAATAAATAAAATTAACTGCAATCTCTTTTTCATTTAATCCTTTATTGTTTTTTCAATCTCTGTTAACCTCTTTAATACCTGCTTTTTTGAAGTACCGCCAATGACATTCTTTCTATCAACCGATTTTTCTACTTTTATAAAATTGAATATATCTTTTTTGAAACCCTTAGAGAACCTCTGTAATTCATGCAGGGTCAAATCGGATAATAATTTATGGCTCTTTATGCAAAATGAAACCACCCTTCCAACAACCTCATGTGCCTCCCTGAACGGCACTCCTTTCATAACGAGATAATCTGCCATATCAGTGGCTGTCATAAAACCCTGAAACACTGCCTCTCTAAGCCTGTCTCTATTAAGCTTAATTGTGCCAATCATCTTGGAATATATTGATAGGGAAGCCTTGACCGTATCAACAGTATCAAACACAGGCTCTTTATCCTCCTGCATATCTTTGTTGTATGCAAGTGGAAGCGATTTCATTGTAGTGAGTAATGACATGAGATTCCCATATACCCTGCCAGTTTTTCCTCTCACGAGTTCAGGGACATCAGGGTTTTTCTTCTGCGGCATGATACTGCTCCCTGTGCAGAAGGAGTCATCAATCTCAATAAAACCAAACTCAGATGTTGACCATATTATGAGTTCTTCACTGAGCCTGCTTAAGTGCATCATTAAAATAGCAGAAGCGGAGAGAAACTCAATGGAAAAATCCCTGTCACCTACTGCATCCATACTATTTGTAGTAATATCTGCAAATCCCAGCAGTTTTGCCACATATCTCCTATCAATTGGATAATTAGTCCCTGCCATAGCAGCAGAGCCGAGGGGCATAACATTTACCCTCTTTAACATATCCAAAAATCTATCTTCATCCCTATCAAACATATCATAATAGGCAAGCAAATGATGGCTGAAGAGGACAGGCTGTGCCATTTGTAAATGTGTATATCCCGGCATAATCACATCAATATTTCCCTTTGCCTTTTTTACAATGGCCTTCTTCAAACCTCTTATCAGACTAACAATCTCCCCAACCTCATCCCTCAAATATAGTCTTATATCAAGTGCCACCTGGTCATTCCTGCTCCTTGCAGTATGCAGTTTTCCTCCGACAGTGCCTATCTTATCAATAAGCCTTCTCTCAATATTCATGTGAATATCTTCAAGTGCAATGTCAAACTTAAATCTACCTGCATCTATCTCCTTTTTTATATCTCTTAATCCTTTGATGATTTTATCTGCCTCTCCACTTTTAATAATCTTACACTTTTTAAGCATCATGCAGTGGGCAATACTCCCCTCAATATCATATTTATAAAGCCTCTTATCAAATGAGATTGAGGCAGTAAATTCCTCTACCATCTTATCAGTCTCCTTTTCAAATCTCCCCGACCACGGTTTCTTTTTCATCTAAAATCCCCTTTGCCACAAAGACTCAATGACTCAAAGGTAAAAATTAATTTTTTATAATCCTTTGTGCCTTGGTGACTTCGTGGCTTATGTTTTATTATATCACCATTGCATTATAACCCATATTTATCAGCTCACCCTTAATCTCCTCATTGTGTTCAAATCCCTTTGTTTCAAGATTCAACCTCACTATAGTCTTTGTAATTGGAAGCTTATGTGAAAGCCTGTCATGGACTATATGAAGTATGTTTGCCTTTTTCCCTGCAATAATTGATGTGAGCCTTGCAAATGCATCGGGTGTATCAGCAAGCTCAACCTCAATCCTCAGTACCCTCCCTGACTTTACAAGCCCCTTCTCTATCACCCTGTCAAGTATATTCATGTCAATATTCCCGCCACTCAAGACAAGGGCAACCTTTTTGCCTTTTATCCTTGTCTTACTATCCATAATTGCAGCGAGTGGAACTGCACCTGCACCTTCAACAACAATCTTCTTTCTTTCCATCAGAAGGAGTATTGCAGCCGCTATCTCTTCTTCCTCTACAGTAACAATTTCATCTACCTTTTGCTGGATTATTGGAAATGTTATATCGCCTATCCTTTTTATTGCTATCCCGTCTGCAATTGTATGAAGCGATGTGACAGGCGTATTCTTACCACTCTGCCTTGATAGATACATGGCAGCCGCCGCCTTTGCCTCAACACCTACAATCTGGGTATCCCTCTTTTTTTCTTTAACCGCTATAGAAATACCTGATATGAGACTCCCCCCGCCGATGGGAACAACAACAGAATCCACATCCGGAAGGTCCTCAAGGATTTCAAGCCCTATTGTCCCCTGTCCTGCTATAAGGTCATTGTCATCATAGGTATGTATAAATTTGTAATTTCTATCCCTTTCAATTCTCCTTGCATATTCTAACGCCTCATCAAAACTATTACCATATAGTATAACCTCTGCCCCGTATCCCTTTGTGGCAAGCTGTTTTGATATAGATGCCCTCTCAGGCATGACCACAGTAGCCTTTATTCCCAACCTGCTTGCAGCAAGGGCGACACCCTGTGCATGATTCCCTGCGGATGCAGTAACCACTCCCCTCTTTCTTTCATCTTCCGACAGGTGGGAAATCTTATTTGCAGCACCCCTGATTTTAAACGAGCCTGTCTTCTGCAGATTCTCAAGTTTTATATAAACCTCTAATCCTGTAATTCTGCTTATAGAATTTGAATAGACAAGGGGCGTTCTATGAATATAATCTTTTATAGTTTCCTGTGCCTTCTTTATATCGTCAAAACTAATCACGATAACTCCATTCGTTGCAAGACATTTTGATTCTTAAACTTAATTCGTTATATTATACCAGTGTGTTTTAAGGGGGCAATAGAAAAAATGGGAAGTTTATATTTGCAAAAGATTTAACCTAATATTTTATAAGATAAGATATCTGACCTGCACTTTCAGAATTTAGAAGGAGGAGAGACTTGAAAATCTTTAGATGCCTGTTTATATCGGGCATTATAGCCTCCGCACTCATCAGATTAATATATTCTTCAGCCACCAGGTCACGCCAGCGTAAAAGTTCTTTTCTTAGTCCCCTCATGGGATTTGACTTAACAGTGAGGTCTGTTAAATAGATGACCCTTTCGTAACAGAATATCAATCCAGTTTTATCAAGTGGAGAAAACAATCTTTTTGCCCTGTTCATCTCATTTCCTATCATCAATATCTGTTGCAATAGAGAAAAAGATGACCATCTCTCCTGTGTCAGCCCTGAATGTTGAACCATTTACAAACCCTCTCCCTTTCCTATTAATTCAAAGGTTATCTCCTTAATCTTTTTTTGTAACTCCTTATTTATAATTTCCATACTATTATAACCTTGAGATGGCTTTTTATCTATCTTTTCAGTTATAACTTTTATATCAGCCATAAAATATTTATATATTATTTAACCTTAAGTGGCAATATAAAAAGGATTAATTACTGTTGAATCTAAAGAAAACTTTGGGACAACCTTTCATGTTTATCTTCCTGCATCGCCAAAATAATTTTTGCAAGTGCTATTGACAAAAAAATATTAGAGCTTATATTACTACCAGAGTTGTTCAAAGGAGGTGAGAAAGGCAAAATTCTATATCAAATGACATAATAAATGTAGGAGGTTATTATGGCTGAATTTGGTTTTGATACGCTCTTATCTTTAAAAGATATTGATAGAAGAAGATTCTTAAAATTCTGCGGCCAGATGGCTGCAGCCCTCGGTTTATCTCAAAGTTTTATCCCCCAAATAGCAAACGCAATTGAAAATGTTTCAAAGAGGCCATCTGTAGTCTGGCTTCATTTTGCATCGGACACTGGATGCACAGAGTCTGTCATCAAGACAACCCACCCTTCAACCTCAGAGATTGTATTGGATATACTAAGTATTGATTACCATGAGACAATAATGGCTGCTGCAGGTGAACAATCAGAAGAAATCTTAAAAAAATCTATAGAGGAAGGCGGCTATATACTTATTGTTGAGGGTGGTGTTCCGACAAAGCCGGGCTATGGGAGGATTGGCAGAAGGGATATGATGGATATATTAAAGGAAACTTCATCCAAGGCTGCCGCAATTATAGCCCTTGGCAGTTGTGCCACTTATGGCGGTGTCCCTGCTGCAAGACCAAATCCTGCTGGCATTAAGGGTGTCGGAGAGTTTCTGCAAAGACCAGTTATAAATCTATCAGGCTGTCCTGTAAATCCTGACTGGCTTGTAGCCACAGTGGTTCATCACCTGCTCTTTGGGAAGCTGCCTGAATTAGATAAGCATGGGAGACCAAAGATAATCTATGGCATGAATGTCCATGACAACTGCCCGAGGAGGGCATCCTTTGATGCCGGAAAGTTTGTTGAGGAGTTTGGGTCAGAGGAGGCAAT
>MHDO01000034.1 GCA_001805005.1 Nitrospinae bacterium RIFCSPLOWO2_12_39_16 | reverse complement strand
CGATAGAATAACAGATTGAAAGTCCAAGCCCCTGCCCTTTCGTACTCCCCATCTCCTTTGTTGAAAAATAGGGGTCAAATATCTTTTGTAGGTTATCCTCAGGTATTCCTCTTCCATTGTCTTCTACCGATAATCTTACATAATTCCCTTCCTTAATCGGGAGATTATCCTTTTTAGAAACGGTAATATTCTTTGCATAGATACTGATAAATCCATTGTAATCTATAGCCTCAAATGCATTCTTAATCAGGTGAGAGATTACCTGCTTCATCTGCTGGGTATCTATTTTAACCTGATAGATATCATCAGGTATATTACATTCGCATTTTACATTGGTGGCGCTTAAAAGAAGCGGGTATATGATTTCCTTCATAAATTCTGATATTGATGCTGGCTGTCTAAACGGTTCTCCGCCCTTAGAAAATGTAAGCAGACGATAGCTGAGTTCCTTTGCAGATTCACAGGCACTTTCTGCATCTACCAATCTTTTGTAAGCCCTGTCTCCTGAGTCTGAAAGCATCCTTGCAAGTGATACATTGCCTAATATTGCTGTCAGGAGGTTGTTGAAGTCATGTGCAATTCCGCCTGCAAGTATTCCTATTGACTCAAGCTTCTTAGCCTTTAAGAGCTCCTCTTCCATCTTTTTAAGGGCATCTTCTGCCTGCTTGCGGTCAGAGATGTCTATTCCTACCCCGACTATGCATGGCATATTGTCTATCGGTATGGCAATTGCTGAAAAATTAAATGGTATCTTTTTCCCATTCTTTGTGAGGAGATTTACTTCATTATATGGTGAGCTTTTAGTAAAAACCTCCTCCTCTCTTTGTTTTGCCAACCCCCTGTCAGCTTCGGCAATAAAATCCAGAGCCTTCATTCGTAATATTTCATCGGCTGAGTATCCTGAGGTAATCTCTAAATTTTTGTTCCACCTGAGTATTTTATAATTTTTATCACAAAGATAGAATATTCCCGGCAGGCTTTCTATAAGCGATTGGAAAAGATTTTTCTCCCTAATGATATTCTCCTGTATCTTCTTTCTCTCTGTAATATCCTCAATAACAGCCATAAGACTATAGACATTGCCTTTATCATTGAATAACGGTGCAACTGAGAGGCTTGCATAAATCCTTGAGCCGTCCTTTCTCATGCGGACAATCTCAATATCAGCCAATACCTCGCCATTAAACACACGGCTGACATAGGATTGAAA
The DNA here is from genome assembly GCA_001805005.1 of Nitrospinae bacterium RIFCSPLOWO2_12_39_16. GTDB lineage: Bacteria > Nitrospinota > Nitrospinia > UBA9942 > UBA9942 > UBA9942. Next base: position 5,503 of record MHDO01000034.1, on the reverse strand, counting down.
CTCTGCCCTTTTATCTTCAGGGATAAAAGGAAGGGGTTTGCCTATTACCTCATCCTTTGTCCAGCCAAAGATGCGCTCCGCAGCCCTGCTCCAGAGGGTAATCCTCTTTTCATAGTCAAGTGATATAATTGCCATAGGTGAGGCATTGATTAATGCCTGAAGCTCCTGATTTGTAGCCCTCAATTTCTCCTCCGCCTTTTTACGCAGTATAAAATCACCAATCTCGCTGCCGATTATCTCAAACATCTGAAGCATGCCATTATCAGGCGGCTCTATATCGCGGCTGAAGAATGACATAACTCCTATAACTTCACCTGAACATTTAATTGGAAAGGCAAATGCACCATGAAGTCCTATTTTTAAGGCGGTAGATTCTCTGGGGAAATTTGTATCAGTTATAACATCTATAATCCATGCAGGCTTTCCACTCTCCCATACCCTTCCGGGGAGTCCAATTCCTTTTTGGAATCTGATTTTTTTGCTTATTGCCTCAAAATCCGATATATCAAGGAGAGGCTTATTCCATATAGTGTGAGGACAAAGCAAATTATCGCCTTTATCTATAAGCCATATTTCGCCGATTACCCATTTGTCGTTTTCACATATAACATGAAGGATTTTTTGCATGGCTTCACAAATACTGATGGATTCCGACAATATATGGACAATATTATATTGCAGATACAGCCTCATCTCTGACAGCTTGCGGTCTGTAATATCTCGGACAATAATCTGGAAACCGATAATATCACCCGTATCATCAAATATATTTAAGAAAAAGTTTTCAGTATAGACAGTGTGCCCGTCCTTATGGATACATGCCCACTCAAGAATCTCCTTAGGGAATATTTTCTTGGATTTATACTCGCTTAAGAAATTATCAAATTGCTGTTGATAATCGGAATGTAAGGTTCTTGTTACGAGGCTGGAATCCGAGATGAACTCACCCGGAGAGTAACCAAAGATAGACTCACATGCAGGGTTTGCATAGACTATTTCAGCATCCTGATTTACAGAGAAGATGGCATCTTTAGACTGGACAACAACATTGCGATAGAGCCTTTCTGTCTCAAGCAGACTTTTTTCTATTTTTCTATGTTCTGTAATTTCACCCTGTAATTGTCTGATGTCTGTTTCAAGCTGTTCAATTCTCTCAATAAACCTATGCTCAAGCTCATTATATTTTGCCTCTGCCCTTTGCTGTTCGGTGAGTCTTTTTCGGAGGTCTTTAAATTCATCAATAGGCGGCTTTTTAGTCTTGCGCTCTTTAACCATAATGTCACTGAAATTAGGAAAGAATTTCTTTTAAAGAGGCTGATGCTATATGAACGATTACTTTATATCAGATTGTAAGAATCAGGTCAACAAAAATATACCCAAAAAAATACCCTTGATTTATAGGCTGTCTAACTTGATATTCCATCTCCTTCATCTAAATATATTGACAGAGTGAGATAGGATAGATAATAATATATTTATTGTGAAAAAACAGGTTGCGCCTGTAGCTCAGTTGGATAGAGCAACGGACTTCTAATCCGTAGGTCGTAGGTTCGAATCCTATCAGGCGCGCCACAAAAATCAAACAATTACCTAACATCCATCCCCCCTGAAATAGCAAAATTGTGAAGTAATTGTGAAGTAGAATCAAAATAAGAGGTTTTTTTCCCATTAATTGCTGTGTCTAAAATCTCCATTGCCTTAACTTTATGACTTGGTGCAAGGTGTGCGTATCGTAAAGCCATGGTCAAAGTCTTATGCCCTAATAATTCTTTAACTGTTGTAATGTCAACTCCCGCCATAATTAAATGACTTGCGAAGGTATGCCTTAAATCGTGAAATTTAAAATCCTTTATCCCTGCCCTCCGGAGTGCTGTATTAAAGCTCCTCTTGGCTGTTCTCTCCCCCGATTAAAGCCCCTTGATTACAACCTTCAAGGGCAAGCTTCGGGGACAGGCTTAAATCATCTCAAGGGAAGGTGGAGAGAGTGTCTACCTTCAAATTAAAACCTCTGTATAAAGCATCTACGCCTGTTTAAAGCAAGTTCTCCGTGTCTTCTATGGTCTTTTTCTATCCTTCCCTGAATTAAACCTTTTCAGGACAGGCTTATCGGGTCCAATGCCTATCCCCTGAAGATGTTTTAAACCGCTATCTGTAAATCAATCTTATCGTATTTAACCTCTGGTATGTTTCGTTCCTGTTTCTCTTTGGTTCTCCTAATCTCCACAAGCCCTATCTGTTTAAGATACTCCAAGTCCTGCGTTACATTCTTTACATCCCTCTTAAGGAGTTTTGCAAGCTCATATACAGAGGAAGGTTTCTCTCTCTTTACCACATGCAGCACCTCAAGCCTTTTCTCTGTTAATGCCCTTCTAAACGCCGCAAGATTTTCAAAATAATAACCTCTCCGCCTTTTAACCTTTTCCCCTCGTTCAATAGCCTCCGCTGTTTCTGCAAAGTCCTCTAAAACTTCCTTCAGACTCTTTATACCTATCTTTACCTTTTTAACCTTCATAATTGTTTACCCCCCCTTTTTATACTCATTAACATCTTTCAAAAAGTCTTTTATGAGTTCTCTTACTGTGGTGAATGTGTAGCCTTCCTCATGTTCTCCATAATGCCTGTGGTCTCCCTTGCCTTCTGAATTGTCATAACCGATAAGCCTTTTGCCATGCCTGATATATACAAGAGAGTATTTATAGCCATGAGGCTTATCCTCTGTTTTAGGCACTTCCCATAACCTCATTTCTACAATATCCCCATCTTGAAACTCCACTTTTCTTTTATTATAAGTTTAGCCTTTGCCATGTCTAATAGGTATTATATGCCTTATAGTGTTATTGTCAAGGAAAAATAAAAAACCCCAGCATCCGTTAAGATACTGGGGTCTGGCGGTGTTATTTTTATCACATTCAAGATTTACCCTTTGTGGGGTTCTCTGCTTTCTCTTTGTATTCTTTTAGCATTAAATGAACACTGCTTGAGCTTATAAAATCATCAAGCCTTCCGTATATATCCTCTGCTATCTCTTTAATGACATCACTACACCCGCTTATGTGGATATCATTGTGTGAACTACTGATGAGGTTAAACTGCCCATAGAAACAAGATTAATCCCTATAACATGGTTCTTTGCAGTAAGAGGAATTACAAAGAAATGCTCTCTATCCAGCTTCCTGATTCTTTTATACAATAAATCGTAAACATCCTTTGAGGTTGATAACTTACATTTCTTAATTGGAGCTTCTCTCTTTTTATCATTTCCGTTTCTTGTTTTCATTGTCTTGCCTCCCTTTCCTTGACTGTGAAGTAATTGTGAAGTAGAATCAAATAATAGGGGATAACACCGTCTAATACGCTATCCCCTATCTTTGCATTTGACTAACAAAAACAAACACTAACAAAAATGGGGTAAAACCAAAAGACGCCCTGAAAGGACTTCTAATCCGTAGGTCGTAGGTTCGAATCCTATCAGGCGCGCCAATTTAATCTACATATTTACAAGCCACAATAATATTAGCCGCAAGACTTTCACAGAATAAAAATTTTTTCCTTTAAATCTGTGTAAGTCTGTGGCAAAAAAGATATTTTGCATGAAAAGGGATTATTACGAAATACTCGGCGTTCCAAGAAATGCATCGGAAAATGATTTAAAAAAGGCTTATCGCAAGCTTGCCATGCAGTATCATCCTGACAGGAATCCCGATAATAAAGAAGCTGAGGAAAAGTTCAAGGAGGCGGCTGAGGCTTATGAGGTTTTAAGAGACCCTGAAAAAAGAGGCCTCTATGATGCCTATGGGCATGAGGGATTGAAAGGCACAGGGTTTGCGGGCTTCAGGGGAGCTGAGGATATATTTACATCCTTTGGGGATATATTTGAGGACTTCTTTGGTTTTGGGACGAGGAGTAGGGAGAGGACTTATGCACAGCAAGGGGCAGACCTGAGATACGATTTGGAAATTTCCTTCATGGATGCTGTAAAGGGAAAAGAGACCGAGATTGAGATAGATAAATATGAAGGCTGTAAAAACTGTAGTGGCAGCGGAGCTGCACCGGGGACTGAGCCTGTTATATGCCCTCTTTGCAGAGGGTCGGGTCAGGTTACAAGGTCGCAGGGATTTTTCCACATAAGTACAACATGCCATCAGTGTCATGGTGCTGGTAGGGTGATAAAAGAGCCATGCAAGGAGTGTAAAGGCTCAGGAAATATAAAGAAAAAGAAAAAACTATCTGTAAAGATACCAGCAGGTGTTGATACGGGGTCAACGTTGAGATTGAAAGGGGAGGGTGAGGAAGAGAAGAGGGGGGGACCATCGGGAGACCTCTATGTGATAGTCCATGTAAAGGAGCATGATTTTTTTCATAGGGATGGTTATAATGTTATATGTCAGATTCCTATCTCTTTTTCACAGGCTGCACTCGGCGCAGAAATTGATATCCCAACACTTGACGGTATGGAGGAGCTGACAATTCCAAAAGGGACACAGACAGGAAAGATTTTCAAAATAGAGGGGGTTGGGATACCTCATATAAGGGGGCATGCAAGAGGTGACCAGATAGTGCAGGTTGTTGTTAAGACGCCTGCAAAGCTGACAAAGAGACAGGAGGAGCTGCTGAGGGAACTGGCAGAGACATCAGGTGAAGATGTTAAACATAAGGGAAAAGGATTTTTTAAAATGTTTTAAAAAATGCAGTAACCACAGAGTTCACAGAAGAAAAAGATTTTCTTAACCATAGGGAAATATAAACCACGAAGGACACAAAGAACACGAAAAAAAACATAATTTAGCCACAGATTAACACAGATTTTTTTAATTAAGATTTATATGGTTCTTGTGTAAATCTCGTGAAATCTTGTGGTTTCATCATTCGCTTCCTTCGTGAGCTTCGTGGTTAATCACGTGGTTAATCAGGTATTGTTTTATGATTCATATAATATCATGCTCAAGAAACGGCGAATTTAAGGAACCCGCAGTTGAGAACCTTACAGGACTTCTTTCAGATAAAGACAGCATAACATGGGTTGATTTTGATAACCCCACTGAAAAGGAGGTCAGCCTCCTTACAGATGTTTTTAAATTCCATCCACTTGCTATTGAAGACTGCCTCTCTTTTGTGCCCAATCCAAAGATAGACGATTATGGCGATTATCTTTATGTTGTAATCCACGGCATTAATGCGGAAGCCCTTAAAAGGGATGAGCTTGAAACCCACGACTTGGATATATTCCTCGGAAAGAATTACCTTATTACATTTCACAAGGGGTATTTCAGGAGTGTGGACTCTGTCCGGGAGAGGAGTAAGAAGAACTGCTCTATATTACAGAAAGACCCTGAATTTCTCATGCACAAGATTATAGATGCACTCGTTGACAACTACCTTCCAATAATGGATGACCTCGGCGACAAAGTAGATGAACTTGAAAAGGAGATATTTGCAAGACCTGAACAGAAGACCTTAAATAAACTTTTTGCATTGAAAAAGGATATACTTTATTTGAGGAGGA
>MHDO01000033.1 GCA_001805005.1 Nitrospinae bacterium RIFCSPLOWO2_12_39_16 | reverse complement strand
TCTGCCAAATATTGCAATAGAAGATGAGATTAAAAACCTTAAAATTGCAGTGGTTTTGTTTGATATAGAGGACACAAAGATATCAGGCGGGCATTATAAGGGAATAATGCAGAAAATACAGCACTGGGATATAAATATACCTGAGGAGCAGAAAGATTCTTTTCTTTTTGGGCTATCTGAAACTGTAAGCTATGCAATAGCGGATGAGTTTTTAAGGCAGGGTTTAAATGGCGTTATAACCGATGGAAGGGATATAAACCGTCTTAAGGGTCTGGATATAATAGTTACAGGGAAGGTTTCTCATATTGAACTGAATACCCATGCAAATGATTACTGGGAGGCTGTGATTATTTTAAAGGATATTACATTATCCCGCACAAGGGATGGAGCCATGCTGTGGATTGGGGATATTGAAAGATATTGCAAGCTTCCGAATAGCCCTGAAAAGCTGGAGTGGACAATGTTTAAAGATGTGTCAAGATTCTTGAGGACATCTATTGAAGAAAAAAGTTATGAGAATTATTTTCAAAAAAGGAAGGATATTACGCCTGCAGAAATTGCAGCAAGGCTTTCGGCTATTGATATAATGAAAAAATTTAATTCCGAGTTTTTTGTAACTTCAAAGTAGAAACCTTACCTTTTATTGACTTGACCTGATATATATCCATTGCTCCCCTTTTTCCTCTCACCTGAACCTGCTTCAGTTTCTCAACATCAAGCTTTAAGCCTTTAAGCTCATTGTATGTACTCTCTGTAATCAATATCTGTCCACCTTGGGCTAATCCCTCTAACCTGTTGGCAATATTTACCCCATTTCCAACAACAGTGTATTCCATCCTCTTTTCAGAGCCTATGTTGCCAGCGATTACACTGCCAGTATTTATCCCTATGCCGACGGCAAATTCAACAAAACCTCTTTTTCTGTTCCTCATGTTAAGAGCCTTAAGCCTCTCCTGCATCTCCAGTGCTGCTGCCATCCCCCTCTTTGCATGATCTTTATAATATATTGGTGTTCCGAATACTGCCATCAGGCCATCTCCTATAAATTTATCCAGCGTGCCTCCGTATTTGAATATAATATCAATCATCTCCCCAAAATATTCATTGAGCAGGTCAACAATATATTCAGGAGGTTTTGCCTCTGTAATCTCTGTAAACCCTCTTATGTCTGAGAATAAGATTGTTACATTCTGCCTCCTCCCGCCAAGCGATATGGTCTTTGCCTTATTCATTACCTCATCCACTATCTGCGGTGACAGGAACCTCTGATATATTCCCCTCTTTCTCTCCTCTTCCCTTATATTTTCATAGAGCTTGGCATTTTCTATGGCAATAGCGGCATGACAGGCAAATGTATTCAGGAGTTCTTCATTCTCCTTTGTAAATGGGAGGTGGTCCTTTTTATTTATGACCTGAATTACTCCGATTATCTTTTCCTTTGAATAAAGAGGGACACACAAGATAGACCTTGTCTTGAATCCTGTTTTTCTGTCCACCGCCTGATTGAATCTCGGCTCATTTTTTACATCATTGACAATAATCGGTTTTCCGGTCTTTGCCACCCAGCCTGCAATCCCCTCCCCTACCTTGAGCTTTATCTTTTTTACTTTTTCACCCTTTTCACCAAGTGCAATTCTAAAAATAAGTTCCTTTTTATCTTCATCAAGGAGAAGGACAGAGCTTACCTCAGCCTTCATGACCTCTGTTGCATTATTCATCACTACATTTAATAATGGGTCCAAGTCAAGGATAGAGTTTATATTTCTGCTGATTTCAGAAAGTGTATTTAATTCACTTATCTTTTTAAGTGATGTATTAAAAAGGCGGGCGTTTTCAATTATTATGGATATATTATTAGCAAGGATATTCAGTATTCTTAAGTCATCATCAACAAAATTTGATTTTTTATTTATAACCTCTAAAACGCCTATCGCCTTGTTTTTAACAAGTAACGGTGTGCATAATATGTTATGGGTTTCATATCTTAACTTTTGGCTGATGGAAGCTTTAAACCTCTTATCTCTGTAAACATTATTGGCAATAACAGGCCTTCTATTTTTAAATACCCAGCCTGCAATTCCCTCCCCCACCTTTAGCTTATACTTTTTTATCTCCTCTGCCTTCTCCCCCTTTGTAACCTTAAACTCTAAAAATCCTGTATCTTCATTTTTTAGAATAATTGAGCCGGCATCTGTATGCATTGCCTCCATTACACGGTCCATCATGGCATCCAGAATCCTGTTAAAATTAAATGGGGCTATGGCTACCTGACTCACCTGCTGGAGAATCCTTAGCTGGAACTCCTTTATCTTGGCAGTGCTTTCTTGTGTCTTTATTTTTTCCACGGCAATCCTTACTTAATTCACACAAATAATAATAGCATATTAGAAAAATATCAATAAGATTTTATGGGAATATTTAATTAGTGAGTGGGAGTTGATAAAAAGCGATAAGGGCCGCCATTTAACGGCGACCCTTGTTGTTGAAATGAAACAATAAAAAATCTCTAATGAGAGGCCTTCGCCTCTTTCTTTTCAGGCTCCGGAACCAACTGAAGCCCCTGTGTCTTCATTAATCCTACATCAAGCAGATAAAAAACAAATCCGCATATTACAACAAAAACCACAAAAGAAATTATAGATTTCATATCTTACCTCCCCTTAGATTAAGTCTATCCGTGGTGTGCGGCAACGCCGTGTGTGAATATTAATAACCACCAGAAATATACAAGAACCAAAATAGTTACCCCTGTAAAAAGGGCTGCACCTGCCTTATCACTCATAAATTTACCTCCTCCTTAAAGATTATAGACGATGGAGAAATTTTTTAACATATAATATGTATATGTGTCAATAAAAAAATAACATAAAAAAATGCATTTTAAAATTTGAGTATCAAATAAAGCTACTCATCTTCGCTAAAATTATACCCTCTCTCAGACCATAATCACTTACAATCATACTATCAAACCCAAATATCTCCATAGTCTTTATGACAATCACAGCACCGGGGATAATGAGGTCTTCCCTCCCCTTCTCAAGTGCAGGAATATTTCTCCTCTCCTTGAGAGGCATCTTTTTAAATCTATCAAGTAATTTTTTTACATTTTTCAATTTCAGAATATAACCATTAATCTTTTTTGGGGCATAAGGATACAGATTTAAATCAAGTGCCGCAAGTGTTGTAACTGTCCCGGCAGTCCCTATAAGGAGTGCGGAATGCGGAATGCTGAATGCGGTATTAATTTCATCTTTTACATTTTTAATCTTATCAGCTATCACATTCTCTAATGCCTTTAATTCTTCGTCATTAACGGGGTCTTTTTTTATATATTTCTCTGAGAGATGAACCACTCCTAAATCTGTTCCAACAGAATTAATTAATTTTTCGTTCTCTGTAAAGACATATTCAGTACTCCCTCCGCCAATATCAAAGATAATTGTCCTCCCCTTACTCCCCTCCTTGTTAAGGAGGGAAAGGGGGAGGTTACCAGAAAAGACGCCGAGAAGGGTCATCCTTGCCTCCTCCTCCCACGGTATAACCTCCAGTTGAAGACCGGTTACTCTCTTAATCTTTTCTATAAATGCAGACCTGTTTTTTGCCTCCCTTACAGCACTCGTTGCCACAACCCAGATTGCAGATGGATTATATTTTGAAGCTTCATCTTTAAAGTTAAGAACAATACTGATAGTCCTCTCCATAGCTTTATCTATCAAAACCCCGTTATTGGACAACCCCTCTCCAAGTCGGGTAATTACCTGATTTGAATGGAGTGGTTTAAATCCTTTTTTATTGCTCTCTACAACAAGGAGCCTGACAGTATTTGTCCCTAAATCTATAGATGCAAAAACAGCCATAAAAATAGTTTCAAGATACAATATTCAAATTTCAAATTCTGTATGTCATCCATAATGCTTTAGTAGTCTTCTTATATTGCTCTTCTCCCACTCCCTTGCAATCCCATAATCCTTAAATCGCCTCTCCATCCTCTTAAACTCTGGTGTATGAACCCTTCTCTTCCCGTTCGCTATCCTGGCTCCAACAACCTTATGCAGCATCTCATGATAGACTATACTCTCTATAAAATATGAGGGGATATCTTGTCGGTCAAGGCTTGGGTGGATTCTTATAATATTGTCTTTCTCAGTGTAAGAGCCAAATCTTATATATCTCCTGCCATTACGGACATTTCTTCCCCATGTTATTTTGATTGAAATGGTTCCTCCAAAATACTCATGGTTGAGCCTGTCAAATATATCTTTTAAATTAAAAAATCTACCATTAATATTCATCAACTTTTTACTCCATCATCAACAAAGGCATCTTTTAAGAGTCTGCTCTGCCTCTCATGAGCCTGTCTCGGATTGGCAGAGTCTTTCATCCGATGACTCTTATCAACAGTTATCGGAAGTGTCAGTTTTTGCATAATGGTTTGTCAGGCATTGTCCAATGGTTATCGGTTTTGCAATACCTCGTGCAAATTCCTGCAACCAAGTTCGTTCCCCATATCACAAGCCTTTTTGTAATCAGAAATTGCCCTATCCATATTTCCTTTAACACCATAAGCAACCCCACGATTGTTATAGGCTTCAGCATCATTGGGGTCTAAGGCGATAGCCTTGTCATAATCCTCAATTGCCCTGTCATACTGACCGTTGTTATAATAGGCAAACCCACGATTGGTGTAGGCATAAGCATAATCTGGTTTTAAGGCAATAGCCTTTGTGAATGCCTCAATTGCCTTATCATAATCTTTATCTATATCGTATTTAAGTCCCTTCTCAAACCATTTCTTTGCCATATCTTTGGCACTAATCTCATTTGTCTCTGCAAAAACAGAGACAGGGCAAAACAAAAAAAAGACAATAATAACTGTAAAAATATGTTTCACACACTCCTCCTTATTTTTTTAGATGAATGCATCTAAATTTGTGCTGAATGTAATCCATTCTGTTTGCTCAGGGCTAAAGGTTCACTCGCTCGGAATGACATTTCTGTGTTCACCCCGTAAGACCTTAGGTCTCTTACGGGGTTCATCTTTGCTAAGTTTACCTTTCCTACAATCCCATCTTCTTTAGTGCATCGTCCCCGCGGGTTGCCTGAATCGGGGCGTCTTGGGGGAGATAGAGCATCACACCGCCCTTCACAGGCCTTATAACTATCTTCCCCTCTTCTGCAAGCCTTTTTGTAACCTCAACAGGATTCTCTCCTTCAAAGTATTTTTTGAATGCCTCATTAAAGCCTGAGTATATCGTATGAATCCCCTTATAGCCCTCTTTTCTCAGCGACACAATCGCCTTCTTTACAAACTCCTCATGACTCATCTTCTCTGACATATAAACCTCCTTTCAAATTTAGCCACAGACTTCCACTGACTTAAAATAAAGCTACAAGATTAAGATTTAAGTTTTTACTTGCAACTTGCAACTTTTAAAAGTCTGTGTCTGTCAGTGGCAAATTAAATTAAGTTGTTCTGGCAAAAGGTAGTAGCGAAGAATTCCTTGATGAGTTGGCAGTCTCTCTGCATCTATTCTCGAGACACCACCCATTTCAAACTTAATATTTATATTACAGGATTCGCATAAAAGCCACAGGGCTATGTTATGCAGGGACGGCAAATGACCGGCAATAAAGACTCTCTCTATCCTTAAAACCTGCCAGATAATCAATGAAATCTTCAGGTGAGGAATTTGGATTAAGTGTATCTGTAATTTCAATTTCATTCAATGAATAAGATAGGGTATCCGCTACAATCTCAGCTGACTCCCTTGTCCTTGCTTTAGGGCTTGAAATTATGAGGTCAAAAGAGACACTCATTTTTTTCAGTGCTATCGCAGTCCTTTTTATCTGAGCCTTACCTTCGGGACTGAGATGTCTCTGAGGGTCCTCTTCCTCACTCTGTGCCTGTCCATGCTGCATTAGATAAAGTTGCATATAAACAAAAACCTAAAAGTGTAAGTGTGAGTGTGAGAAACAACCCCCCTCAATCCCCCTTTATTAAGAGGGAATTTGTCAGTATTCCTTTACTGACACTGACACTATTCACTGACACTTCTTTTCACAGGGCTGTTATCTCATACTGCTCCTGATGGAGGTCGTAATCGGATTTTACAACTATTTTCACCTTTAAGTCTTTTTCCAGCCTGTCTATATACTGGTTTTCTTCATCAAATAGCATGTCAGCGACTATTGGGTGGGCATTCAGAAGCACCTTTCTCTTTTTTGGGGATGCATTTATAATCCTCTGTATCTCCCTGAATATCTCATAACACACAGTGGTAGGAGACTTTATGCTCCCCCTCCCCTCGCAGTATGTGCATGGCTGGCAGAGTGTTCTGCCCAGAGAATCCCTGACCCTCTTTCTCGTCATCTCCACAAGGCCGAATTCCGATATCTTCATTATCTTTGTCCTTGACCTGTCAGGCTTTAGTGCCTGTTCAAGTGCGTGAAATACCTTCTCCTTGCTCTCATTCTTCTCCATGTCAATAAAATCCAGGATGATTAGTCCCCCTATATTCCTCAGCCTGAGCTGATAGACAATCTCCTTAACTGCTTCCAGATTGGTTTCAAGAATCGTCTCCTCAGGATTTCTCTTCCCGACGAATTTGCCTGTATTTACATCTATTGCGACAAGCGCCTCAGTCTGGTCAATGACTATGTATCCACCGGACTTAAGCCAAATCTTTCTGCCCAATGCCCTCTCTATCTCAATCTCTATTCCATAGGTATCAAATATTGGGTCTTTGCCTGTGTAGAGGTCAATCTTGGATTTCAATGCCGGCATATAAGAATTTACAAACTGGATACATTTCTCATATTCTTCCTGAGAATCAATCACCAGCCTGTCAACATTTTTTGTAAAAATATCCCTTATTGACCTGAATATCAGATTTAAGTCCTGATGTATGAGAACAGGTGCAGAGACCCTCTCACTCTTTTGTTTTATGTCATTCCAGAGTTTGGTCAGAAACTCTATATCGGCTATAAATTCTTCCCTGTCCTTCCCCTCGCTCGCAGTCCTTACAATAAATCCATCACCCGGAGGTTTTAGTTCTAACAGTAGTCTTTTTAGCCTCCTCCTTTCAGATTCATCCTCTATCCTTCTTGAAATTCCTACATGGTCAACTGAGGGCATAAACACCAAATATCTTCCGGGAAGCGAGATATATGATGTAATCCTTGCCCCTTTGCTTCCTATCGGGTCTTTTGAGACCTGCACAAGAATCTCCTGTCCTTCCTGGAGCAATTCTTCAATAGGCAATTTCTGGACAGTCTCCCGCGGCATCTCCTCCTCGGACTCATCTACCATCTCATCATTGAGGGATATATCTTCGCCTGCTAATTTTTCGTATTCCTCTATCGTATCCGGCACATTTATATCTGACACATAAAGAAAACCTGACTTCCCAAGCCCTATATCTATGAATGCCACCTGCATCCCAGGCAGAACCTTTACCACTCTGCCTTTATAGACATTTCCTACAATACCCTCATCCTTCTTTCTTTCAATATAAAGTTCGGAGATGTCGCCGTTCTCCATGATGGCTACCCTCGTCTCCCGCATATTTGTATTTACTATTATTTCAGGTGACATAAAAAAATAAGCAATGAGCAATGAGTAATAAGACTCATTGCTTCATTTCTACTCCTATCTTTTCCGTTAATAATACCGCAGTTTCTATATCAGGTGAAAGTAAATTTTGCAATACCTCAATCGGCTGGAGAAGTGTGCCATTAAGGACATTGAATACCATCTCAATCTTTAACCACTCTCCTTCATGCCCGATTATCTTAATTGATTCTATCAATGGCTTAATATCTGTCTTTTTTACCCCATCCTTTCTAATCCTATCAATTATTACCCTGTCCTGTAAAAAGAAATCTTTAAATTTTTCTTCAGCAGATTGTTGACTGTAGAGTGCAGACTGCAGACTAATTAAAAATGTAATCCTGTTGGTTATATCGGAGATAGACCTTGTTCCAGACGAAATAAACTCTGCAGATATTGCCTTTAACCCTGAAGGGAGTTCAGTATTGAGTTCATTTATTATTTCATCTGTCAAAATATGACCTTTAACATCTGCATCAAAATATTCCCAGCGGCTTTCTATTCCCACAGGTAGTGCAAATCCAAAGGCTATCTTTGGATGGGGGTGGTATCCTTCTGAATATTGAAGATGTACCCCTGCCCTCCTGAATGCCCTGCTGAATGTCCTTCCCACCTCAAGATGCGATAAAAATTTTATATCACCCTTTTTCTCATACCGTATTCTAACACGATTATGGATTTCAGATTTAGGAATGCGGATTTCAGAATTAAGATTTAGAATTGCAGATTTAGATTCTGCATTCCGCATTTCGCACTCCGAAATTATAAGGCATTTTGAAGGATTGAGGCCGCAGCCGATACATCCTTCATAGCGGCAGTCGGAAGACAACATATCTTTAACCGACGCCTCAAATTCTTTATATAAAAATTTCTCACTTATCCCTGTCCTGATATGCCCCCACGGTAGAACTTCATCTTTATTAATACTTCTATTGGCATAAAATTCGGGGTTAATCCCGCATCTGTTAAATGCCTCAGTCCACTTATTAAAATCAAACCTCTCGGTCCACCCGTCAAATTTGCATCCCATCTCATGGGCAGTTTCCAGCACTTTACCCAGCCTTCTGTCACCCCTTGCAAATACACCTTCAAGAAAACTTATCTCCACCTTATGCCATTTCATATTAATTTTTCTATTGGTTTTAAATTTCTTATGCAGATAGCCAAGTTTTCTCTTTAAACTATCCATCCCTTCCTGCCCGACCCACTGAAACGGCGTATGTGCCTTCGGAACTAAGGATGATATGCCCACATTTATATTTTTTATCCTCTTCTCCCTCTTTAAAATCTGGTTGCAGATATTGTATATCCCCTCAATATCATCATCCGTTTCATAGGGAAGCCCTATCATAAAATATAACTTGAGGGAATCCCACCCTGATGAGGCAATTGAATTTACTGCCGAAAATATATCCTCCTCTTTAATCTTTTTATTTATTA
>MHDO01000032.1 GCA_001805005.1 Nitrospinae bacterium RIFCSPLOWO2_12_39_16 | reverse complement strand
ATATTTATTATGAGTTTAGAGGATGCGGTAAGGATAAGGACAGGTGAAAGAGGAGATGATGCCGTATAATCTCAAATAGAAAATTATAAAAGCAACCACAGATGAACACGGATGAACACAGATTTAAACTTTTTAAAAAATCTTTTTTATCTGTGTTAATTTTTCTGTGTAAATCTGTGTTAATCTGTGGTTAATTCAGGTTTTTATCATTTAAGTTGTTCCAGTGATTTTAAGAGATTCTTTGCCTTTTCTATATATTCCCTCGCCTTTTTATGCTCAGGCTCTATTTCAAGGACGATATTCCATTGTTCAATTGCTTGAGTTAATTTCTGCTCTCTAAAGAGTTTAAGCCCGTTTTTATAGCTGTCTTCGGCCGTTTTCTTTAAACCTACCTTGACTTTCTTTATATAATCTCCAACCTTTTCAAAATCGGGCTTGAGGTTTAAGAACATCTGCAATGCGTTTTTGTACTCCCCTTTCTCAAAATGTGCTACACCCTGCTTGTAATATGAGAGGTTTAAATGTTTTACTATCTCAGGATTTTTTGGATATTTTTCTTTAGCTTTTAAAAACTCCTGAATAGCCCCTGCATAATCTCCATCCTCAAATAAAGAGAGGGCAACACTGAGATAATCTTCTACCCCTGTATCTGTCTCACCTGGTGGGGCAAGTAATCGTGACTTTGCGACGAATATGTGCCATCCCTTAAGCTCCTCTATTGCTAATTGATAGTCTGGTTTTAACCTTAGTGCAATTAAAAACTCTGTTCGTGTCTTTGATGGGTCAGTTTTTTTTAGAGATAGCCCCTTTTGATAATGCTTTTCTGCCTCTATATCTGCCATTTCAGATAGTCTCTTTAACCCAACTTTAGCTTCATCATTAGTTTGGTCTATTGTAAGTGCTATCTTAAATTCCTCTATTGCACCCGGAATCTCACCCTGCTGTTCAAGACTTAATGCCCTTTTAAGATGCTCATCTAAAACTGATTTGAATGGGTCTATTATGACAGGTGGAGGTTTTGTTATTTCTAAAGAAGGCTTAGGTTTGGCAGGTGGAGGGACACAAGCAAAAAACAGAATACAGAATACAAAAGACAGAATATAGAATAATAAATCCGAAATCCGAATATCGAAATTTGAAACAGTTTTGAACATTTGAATTTGAAATTTTGAATTTATTTCGGATTTCGGGTTTAGATATTCGGATTTTTTATTCATAGTTGTTCTTTCTTGAATGTCTCTAATAACTTTATAAAATCCTCAATCTTTTCACTATTAAAAACCATTGAGCGGTTCAGAGAAAAATTATTATGGAAAAACGGGTTACCACCCTTTATTACTGTGAAGGCACCTTCATATTGGTATTTCTTCAGTATTTCAATTACTGCATCATTAAAGGTGCCGAATGGATATGCAAGTAATGTCGGCCTGATTCCAAGCCTCTGTTCAATAATCTTCTGAGATTCCCCTATTTCTTTTTCAATCCTCTGCTTATAAGCTGTTTCAGATTCACTATCCTTGGTTTTAGACAGGTCTGTGTGAAATCGTGTGTGTGATTGAACTTCAATAACCCCATCATTGAGCATCTCTTTTATATCATCCCATGTAAGGGTTATTTTACTTGGCTTAATTAAATCCGTATAGACAAAGAGTGTAGCCTTGAAATTATATTTTTTTAGAATAGGGGCTGCTATAGTCCTTGCATTCTTCCAGCCGTCATCAATTGTTATTACAATAGAATTTTTCGGGGGACGCCTCTTATAATTTGCAAAATCAGAGAATTCGCGGAGGGTTATGACATTATAATTATTTTCCTTCAGGTATGCCATCTGCTTATCAAACATCTCTTCACTAACAACCATCTTATCTTTGCTCTTAACTTTGCCGAACTGGTGGTAACAGAGGATGGGAATTGTCAGATAGCCTTCAGGGTAAAGACCACCGGGGTTTAATGATTTGAGAGGAACTATGATTTCCTTATTTGGTGTAATCGGTTGATTCTGATTAAATTCTGAGATGATATAGGAGAGATTTTTATCGCCGTAATACTTTTCTGACAGCGATTCGTAAGTATCTGAAGGGCTTGCAAAAAATACTACATATTCTTCTGATTTTCTTTCTTTACTTATTTCTTCAGGCGGTTTTTTCTCTTCGGCTTTTGGAATGGGTGTTGGTTTTTTTTCTGGCGGAGGGACAACCCCGGCACAGTCTGATAGGAAGAATACAGAAAACAGAAGACAGAAGACAGAGGGTAAGAAATTTGAGTTTTGCTTTTTATTTTCTGTCTTCTGACTTCTGTCTTCTGTTTTCTGTATTTTATTCCTTTGCCCAGTATCTTTCATACTCTTTAAGGAAAGAGAGGGTCTTTAAATCTTTTATCTTGTCAACAAATATAACTCCGTTCAGATGGTCTATCTCATGCTGGAGGACTACTGCAAGAAAACCATTTGCATCAATTGATACCTTCTTGCCATTTCTATCAATTGCATCCACTTTTATGGAAGTTGAACGTGGGACGACTCCCCTGAAATCACCAACGCTGAGACACCCCTCCCAGCCTTCTGCCTTTTCCTCTGAATAGTATGAAATGACAGGGTTTATTAAAATTGTAAGGGGTATATTAGGTGCCTCAGAATATCTTATACTGCCGGCAGATTCAATTACTATAATCTGTTTTGATTCATGAACCTGCGGTGCAGCAAGCCCCACCCCTTCATACTCCCTCATGGTTGCAACCATATCATCCATCAATTTCTGCACAAATGGACTTTTTATTTCTTCTGCAGTTAAAAGCAATGCCTTCTGTCTAAGGACAGGATTTCCAAGTCTTGCAACTTTAAGTATTGACACGATAAATCTCCTACCTATAACTTATAACCTATAATAATTTAAAAATGTTGTTAGTTGTAAGTGATAAGTAATTATATTATACAAAAATATAAAATATATAGTAAAATATCGCTAATCTTATGAAACCAACCATTTTAATAATAGACGATGAAAATCTTGTTAGAGAAAATCTCAAGACGGTCTTTGTTATGGAAGGGTATGAAGTCGTCCTCGCTGAGAATGGAGAGAAAGGTATCAGTAAGTTTTCTGATAGTGAACCTGATGTTGTCCTCCTTGATGTTAGACTCCCCGATATAGATGGCAAAGAGGTATTGGAGAAGATCAGAAAGATTGATAATAATGCAATTATTCTTATCATTACAGGTGCACCCGGTTTTGAAGATACTGTAGAATTTATAAAGTCAGGAGCATATGACTATCTTCCAAAACCTTTTGATGTTGGGGAACTCAAGTTTCATATAGAAAAGGCACTTGAATCAGCCCGATTAAGAAAGAGGGTTGAGGATATTGAAAGACAGGAAATAGAGAAATATGGTTTTGATAAAATCATAGGTCAAAGCAAGGCAATAAAGGAGGTATGCTCGCTTGCATCAAAGGTTGCTGTTAGCAGCACAACCCCTGTGTTAATAACAGGTGAGAGCGGGACAGGAAAGGAACTCCTTGCCCGTGCCATACATCTATCAAGCCCGCGTAGGGATAAGCCATTTGTAATTGTAAACTGCACTACACTAAGTGAAGACCTCCTTGAGAGCGACCTTTTCGGACATGAAAAGGGTGCATTTACAGGTGCAATAAGAAAGAAAATAGGAAAATTTGAGATAGCACAGACAGGGACAATATTTCTTGACGAGATTGGTGACCTCTACCCAAAATTACAGATGAAGCTTTTGAGGGTATTACAGGAGCGTGAGATAGAAAGGGTCGGAGGCACATTTCCCATAAAAGTAGATATAAGGGTTATATCCGCCACTAATAAAGATTTAACGGCAATGACTAAAAATAATGGGTTCAGGGAAGACCTCTATTACAGATTGAATGTTGTAAATATAAAGCTCCCCTCTTTAAAGGAAAGGGGAGATGATATATTATTACTCTCAAGGAGGTTTGTTACAGAGTTCAGCAAAGAATTTAAAAAAGAGGTAAAACTATCTAATGAAGCTGAAAAAGTCCTGATGGTATACCAATGGAAGGGGAATATCAGGGAACTGAGAAATGTAATTGAGAGGACAGTACTCCTTTCAAATAAAGATATCATAATGCCTGAAGATTTTCCTGAAGATATAATATATGCTGATTCTAAGTCGGCTGCCGAGCAATCTAATAAGAAGAAGCCACTAATTGATATAAGAGATATGGTCCCATTGAATAACCTTGAGGAGATGTATATAGCTGCCGTGCTGGATAAGGTTGGAGGCAATAAAAGTGAGGCAGCCCGAATACTCGGTATAACAAGACAAAGGATTACAAGGAAGACAACAAAAAAATAAAAGTTCATAAGATAGAAACCAAATGATTGAATAACAATTATTTTTTTGTATCTCAGTGTATTAGTGGTTTGGTTGTATTAAATTAATCCAGTTTGTTCTAATTCATACCACCATTACTCTACTCCAAATAAAATACTTTATTTTAGCTGACATATTTTAATCTACTCTAATCTGTTGTAAATAAAGCACTTTTAAGAATTCCCTTTTGATTTTTTATACTTGGCATGATTGTTGAGTATATATATTAGTAACCGCGGATATGACGAAGACACCTGATATTCAGTTTAAGTATATCGATGTTTCCAGTATCTCAAATGAGAGTCTTAAAATAATTGGAAGTACAACCTATAAAGGCTCTGAGGCTCCAAGTCGGGCAAGGAAGGTTGTAAAAGTTAACGATGTTTTATTCGCTACCGTTCGGCCAACACTGAAAAGAATTGCTTATGCGGGAAATGAATTTGATGGTGAGGTATGTTCAACGGCTTTTTGTGTGCTTAGAAGTGTTTCGACATTATCAAGTAGATATTTATATTATTGTGTACAACGCGATAGTTTTATTGAAAGTCTTGGTAAGTTGCAAAGAGGCGCCAGTTATCCAGCAGTCACGGATGGGAATGTAAAAGACCAGCTTATACCATTTCCGATGCTTGATGAACAAGGGGAAATTGCTAATACACTTTGGGACATCGATAATAAAATAAATCATGAGACAGTAAAGAACAATGTGTTGAAAGATTTATTTAAATCCATGCTTCAGCTTCTCATGACTGGAGAAGTCCGGGTGAAGGATATAGATTTTGGAGAAGCCTGTGAATAAGATTCTCTCCGCACTGCGTAGAGAATTTCAGGAGATAAGAAATGAGTAAAAAACAATTTGCTCTACACTGTGGAGCAAATCAAAACTTGACGCACTGCGTCAATAATTTAGGCAAAAAATTATGAGCGAGAAAGCTTCTGTTCAGAACCCCTTAATTAAATATGATAAAGAAATCGGTTGGGATTATGTAAACCGCGATAAGGCGGTAGAATTTCGCCGCGGCGAAACCGGACTGTTCTTTTACGATGTGCTTAAAGAACAACTTGTAAAGCTCAATCCCGGCATTGTGGATGAAGCCAAAGCGGATGGTATCATCAAAGATTTGGAGAATGTGCGCTCAAGCATTGAAGGTAATAGCGATGTTCTGAGGTATCTCAAAGGGCAAATAAGTGTTTATCATGAACGCGAGCGGCGCGAAATAAATATTAAGCTGATTGATTTTGAGAATATCGCGAACAACAGATTTCATGTTACTGACGAGTGGCAGTATACCAATGGAACTTATACAAATCGGGGCGATGTTATTCTTCTCATAAATGGAATCCCGGTGATTATCATTGAGACAAAAGGCGCGCATAAAAAAGAGGGCATTGCCGAAGGAATTGACCAGATCCGGCGGTATCACCGCGAAACGCCTGAGATTGTTACGCATAACCAGATTTTTAATGTTACGCACATGCTTGATTTTTACTATGGGGTAACATGGAATTTAGATCACAAAGGGCTTTTTAAGTGGAAAGGGATAAAAGATGAGATTTGCTCGCAATGACGATGATCAGTCATCCTTTGAAAAGAAGGTAAAAACATTTTTTAACAGAGAACGGATTCTAAAATTTATCAAGGACTATATTGTTTTCTTTCGCAAGGACGATGTCCTTTTTAAGATTATCCTGCGTCAGCACCAGACCCGTGCAGTTGAGAAGGTTGTTGAACGGGCAAGGGATAAGGTAAAGCGCACCGGACTTATCTGGCACACACAAGGTTCGGGCAAAACCTTTACCATGATTGTGGCGGCTGAGAAGATTTTAAAAGAGCCGCTTTTTGAAAAGCCGACTGTTATTATGCTGGTTGACCGCAACGAGCTGGAGAGTCAGCTTTTCCGCAACCTTGACGCCTACGGGTT
Organism: Nitrospinae bacterium RIFCSPLOWO2_12_39_16; assembly: GCA_001805005.1. Taxonomy (GTDB): domain Bacteria; phylum Nitrospinota; class Nitrospinia; order UBA9942; family UBA9942; genus UBA9942. The sequence goes on along the minus strand of MHDO01000032.1, from coordinate 495 downwards.
TAAAGACGGAGAAGGTATGGAGATTGCCGATTCAAAGAAGGATTTAGAAAAACTCCTTGCCTCAAATTACCGCGGGCTTATTGTCTCCATGATTCATAAGTTTGAGCACATGAAAAAAGACATTAATAAGCGGGATAATATTTTCGTTCTAATTGATGAAGCCCACAGAACAACGAGCAGTGATTTGGGAAATTACTTAGTTGCCGCGCTTCCTAACGCAACCTATTTCGGATTTACCGGAACGCCGATTGACAAGATCACTTACGGACGTGGGACATTCAAGGTATTTGGCAAGGATGATGAAAAAGGGTATCTTGATAAATACACGATTGCTGAATCCATAGAAGACGGAACGACCGTGCCTTTGCATTATGCGCTTGCGCCGAGCGAGATTCGCGTGCCTCAGGATATGCTGGAGAAGGAATTTTACGCTCTTATGGAACAGGAAGGAGTGACGGATGTTGATGAGCTTAATAAGCTGCTTGAGCGCTCGGT
>MHDO01000031.1 GCA_001805005.1 Nitrospinae bacterium RIFCSPLOWO2_12_39_16 | reverse complement strand
GTGTGGCATTTAATCTCAGATTTGATGTTGAAAAGCTGATGTGGGAATTGAACTTTATGATTGAGCACATGATATTCGGGCTTTTGGATAAAAGTATGGATGATGGAGAATTGGATGAAATGAGAGGATATTTGTTAGATTTATGTCAAATCCTGTCTAACCAGAGGCAGTATTTGAACCATAGAGACTATCACAGCAGAAATATAATGGTTAAGGATGGAGATTTACGGTTTCTTGATTTTCAGGATGCCCGAATGGGCCCATGCCAGTATGACCTATGCTCCCTCTTAAGAGATTCATATACCGTATTGGATAATAAATTGGTGGATGAATTGATTGAATATTACATCAGTCAAAAAGAGATGATAGAGGGTGAGAGTATTGACAGGAATGAATTTAGAAGAATCTTTGACTATATGAGTATTCAGCGAAATTTAAAGGCAATCGGGACTTTTGCATATCAAAAAATGGCAAAGGGGAACGATAGATATTTAAAGTATATTCCTCCTACACTTAATTATGTAAAGGTAAATATGGATAAATATAAGGCATTTGAAGGGCTCAGGAAAATTTTGTATAAATATCTTCAATATAAATCTGCGCCTATTTGTGGCTAATTAAGCCTTTATTTTTTAGGGAGGTTATGTGATAACACAAGATAAAGTATTAAAGGCATTGAGAAATGTTATGGACCCTGATTTAGGGAAAGATATTGTTTCACTTAATTTTGTGAGGGATATCAGGATTGAGAGCGGCAGGGTCAGCTTCAAGCTTATCCTTACGACCCCTGCATGTCCTTTGAAGGCAAAGATTGAGGGGGATGCAAGGTCTGCAGTATCATCTATAAAAGGGGTTAAGGAGATAGTAATAGAAACGGGCTCGGAAGTGCCTTCTGCAAAGACAATCCCAGAAAAAGAGAGTATCAAAGGGGTAAAGAATACAATTGCTGTTGCAAGCGGTAAAGGTGGAGTGGGTAAATCAACTGTTTCTGTAAATCTTGCGGCAGCACTTGCAAAGAGCGGGTCAAAGGTCGGACTTCTTGACCTTGATATTTATGGGCCAAGCATCCCCACTATGATGGGGATTAATGAGCCGATACAGATGAATGCAGAAGGGAAGATGAAGCCAGTCGTAAATTATAATATAAAGATGATGTCTGTTGGGTTTGTTCTGGAAGAGGATGCTCCTCTGATATGGCGAGGTCCGTTGGTAATGCAAATCGTAAAGCAGTTCTTAAAAGATGTAGACTGGGGAGAGCTGGATTATCTCATAATTGACCTTCCACCAGGAACAGGTGATGCACAATTAACTCTGGCACAGACAATCCCTCTTACAGGCTCGGTTGTTGTTACGACACCGCAGGATATATCATTGATAGATGCAAGAAGGGCGATACAGATGTTTGAAAAGGTTAATGTGCCGATTCTTGGACTTGTAGAAAATATGAGTTATTTTCTATGCCCCCATTGCGGCGAAAAGACAGAGATATTTAGTTCCGGGGGAGGGGAGAAGACAAGCCAGAAATATAATGTTCCTTTGATAGGCAAGATACCAATAGATACTGAAATCAGGGTAGGCGGAGATGTGGGCAAACCCATTATTATCTTAAATCCGAAATCGCATCAGAGCGCTGAATTTATGACAATTGCAGGGGCAGTGGCATCAATGATAAGCATATTGGACTATAAATAATCAATTACCAAATTCCAATAATCAAATAAGCTCCAATAAACAATGCTCAAATTACCTAATCCCTTATTTACCAGAAGGCGTTTTTAAATATTTCAATTCCATTCTTTCCTCTTGAAAGGTCAACTGCAACTACATCAAATCTGCAGTCTGTATTTTTAATCTGTTTCTTCATCAGGTAATAGAGAGATAGTTTGTGAAGTTTTTTCTGTTTTGAAAAGTTTACTGTCTCCTGCGGAGTGCAAAATGAAGATGAATTCTTTGTCCTTACTTCAACAAAGGCAAGGATATTTTTATCAAGTGCAATTATATCAATCTCTCCCAAATTGCATCTGAAATTCCTTTCAACAATCTTATAGCCGGATTTCTTTAGGAAATCAACAGCTATCTCTTCTCCAATCTTTCCCATCTGCTGCCGATTATCCATAAACGCCTTTAAAGCTATTTCTATGAATCTCGCAGGGCCCGAATTCTTTTATCCTTTCTAAATGCTCCGCCGTTCCGTATCCTTTATGTTTGGCAAATAAATATTTGGGATACTTTGCATCATAATCAAGCATCAATCTGTCTCTTGTTACCTTTGCAATTATGGATGCGGAAGCAATTGACTGACTGAGAGTATCTCCCTTTTTTATTGTAATCTGTTTTATCTCCACTTGATGGGTGAGGGAGAGGGGTGTTATGCCGTCTATTATGATAAGATTAGGAATGATTGTCAGATTCTCTACTGCCTTGAGCATAGCTACCTTTGTAGCCTCAAGAATGTTTATCTCATCAATTACTTTTGAAGAAACAATCCCTGTGCCGATGGATAAGGCTTTTTCTTTAATAATCTCAAATAATATTTCTCTCTTTTCAGGTGTCAGTTTTTTTGAATCATCAACTCCATTGATAGAGATATTAGGTGGGAGTATGACTGCTGATGCAACTACAGGGCCTGCAAGTGGACCCCTTCCTGCCTCGTCTATTCCGGCAATGAATCTATAGCCTTGATTAAAGAATTTATTATCAAATTCATGGAGCATATTAATCAGACGAGGAGCAGGTTTTACGGAATCTAAAGACTATCTGTCTTTTTATTCTTTAGCTGTAAGCTTCTCTTCTATCCTTGCAGCCTTTCCCTTTTTATCCCTTAGATAGTAAAGTTTTGCCCTTCTCACATAACCTGTTTTTATAACCTGAATCTTATCTATACTTGGCGAATGGAGCGGGAATTTCCTCTCAACGCCTATTCCGTAAGAGACCTTTCGGATTGTAAATGTTTCCCTTATACCGCTCCCCTTTTTGGAGATGACAATGCCTTCTACAACCTGAATCCTTTCTTTTTCACCTTCTACTATCTTGAGGTGGACTTTCAGGGTGTCTCCAACCCTGAACTGAGGAATACCTTTCTTATGCTGCTCTTTTTCAATCATATTTATTACTGGATTCATTTTTATTCTCCTTTCTAATTTGTTATCTTCCTAACAACCTATCCAATATTATGGCTATTGCCCCCCTTACAGGGAGGTGATTATAATCTGTAATCCCTTCAATTGGGGCAAGTCTGTAATCGGCGTTATCTATTATGCCCCTTTCAAGTCCCCACCCTGTACCGAACAGGAATAAAAATATATCCGATTTTGTAAGCTCTACTTTTAAGTTGTTATAGTCTATACTGTTAGGAAATTTCCTTGCATCTGTTGTTATTGTCTTAGATATTTTACCTGTTATATTTTTTATATCATCAGTAATCTCTGCAAGGCTTCCTGCAACAGCTACATTTAAAAATGCCTCTCTTCGCGTTGGGTTATATTCTGCACCATAGCCTGTTATCCAGTGATTTAATATTCTATGCACCAACTCTTTTTGTGCCGGCAAGGGTGTCAAGATATAAAATTTAGCAATACCGTATGTCCTTGCAGTCCTTGCTATATCATGGATATCTAATGTTGTAACCGATGTTATAACTACATCGCCTTTTTTATTATATATTGGATAATGAACAAGTGCTATAAATATGTTATTGTGAATTTCCAATTGTCAATAATCCTGCCATAAGATAAAATCTTTTTAAAAGGTTTTTTATCTGTGTATAAATCTGTGGCTATTTTTTCTTTTATTCTTCGTATCTCCGTATCTCCTCAAGTATCTTCTTATCATCATCAGAAAGCTCAGCCTTTTCTAATAGATCAGGCCTTCTGTTATATGTCCTCTTAAGAGATTCTTTTCTTCTCCATCTTCGTATCTTTTCATGGTTGCCAGAGAGAAGAACATCAGGAATCTTGAATCCTCTGAAATTCTCAGGCCTTGTATATTGTGGATATTCCAATAGGCCGTAAGAAAATGAATCCTCTTCAGTTGAAGCCTCGTCACCAAGGACGCCAGGTATCAGCCTTACTATTGCATCTACCAATACCATTGCAGGTATCTCGCCGCCTGTCAGTATATAATCTCCTATAGAAATTTCATCATCTACAAAGTGAGCCCTGATTCTTTCATCTATCCCTTCATATCTCCCGCACAGGATTGTAAGTCTGTTTTCCTGTGACATCTTTTTTACCCTTGATTGAGTGAGGCGGTCTCCCTGTGGGGTCATCAGGATTACCCTCGATTTAGATTCTCTGTTTATCTCCTCAATTGCCTCTGCAAGAGGTTCGGGCTTCATCATCATCCCGGCACCGCCACCATAAGGGTAATCGTCTGTAACCTTATGCCTGTCGTGTGTAAAATTCCTCAGGTCGTATATGTTTATCTTAACAATTCCCCGTTCAACCGCCCTCTTGATTATGCTCTCTTTAAAGGGTGATGAAAACATCTCAGGAAAGATTGTAACAATATTAAATTTATAACTACTCAAGCACCCTCACCTGAACTTAAACTTTATTCCAATATCTCCAGAACTGCCCTCTTTCTTAATTTTGTTGCAGTGGCACTGAGAATTATCCGCATAGCTCTTGCAGTTCTGCCCTGCTTGCCAATGACCTTACCTAAATCTTCAGGAGCAACTTTCAATTCAAGAACAGTAGTCTTCTCACCTTCAACTTCATGGACTGAAACATCTTCAGGTTTATCTACCAGCGCCTTTGCAATGTGAGTGATTAATTCTTTCATAGTTCCTACCTCCACATTAACTTAGGGACATCTTATTTCTTAGATAGAATTGTCCTTACAGTATCTGAAATCTGAGCACCTTTTTGTATCCATTTCTCAAGCTTTGACCTGTCAATGACAATATCCTTTTGCTCTTTTTTGGGGTCGTATTTCCCAATTGTCTCTATGTATTCTCCATCCCGGGGGGAACGAGAATCGGCTGCAACAATATGATAGTACGGTTTATTCTTTGCTCCTCTTCTTGTTAATCTTAAAATGACTGACACTTTATCACCTCCTTATATTTATTGAATATTGACTATTAAAATTTTCAATCTTCAATCTTCAATCAAAAGGGAAACATTCCCTTTCCGTTACCCATCAACTGATTAGGCATTCCAAATTTTTTCATAAAACCAGGCTTAGAAAACTGCCTCATCATCTTCTTCATCTGTACAAACTGTTTTAAGAGGCGGTTTACCTCCCAGACCTCAGTGCCGCTCCCTTTTGCTATTCTTTTTTTCCTGCTTCCATTTATTATCGTATGATTATTCTTTTCCTTCCTTGTCATTGAATCTATGATGGCTGCAATCCTGACAAGTTCCTTTTCATTTTCTTCTCCAACTTTCATTTTGCCCATACCGGGAATCATGCCGACTATCTGCTCAATGGGTCCTAATTTTTTTATCTGGCTTAATTGGTCTCTAAAATCCTCCAGTGTAAAAGAATCCTCTCTAAGTTTCTTCTGCATCTTTTGGGCTGCTTCTTGATTAAAAGAGTCTTGTGCCTTTTCTATAAGGGATAAGACATCTCCCATACCGAGAATCCGCGATGCAATTCTGTCAGGATAAAATTGCTCTAATTGGTCTAATTTTTCGCCTATACCGATAAACTTTATCGGCTTACCCGTGACAGATCGTATGGATAATGCTGCCCCACCCCTCGCATCACCATCCATCTTTGTCAGGACAATGCCGTCAATTCCGATATGCTCATTGAATGTCTTTGCTACATTTACCGCATCCTGCCCTGTCATTGCATCGGCAACAAAGAGTATCTCATGGGGCTTTATCTCACCTTTTATATTTTTAAGCTCCTGCATTAATTCTTCATCTATATGAAGCCTCCCTGCAGTATCAATGACAATACTCCTGCATCCTTTTTCTAATGCCTCAGCCAATGACCTCTTACATATATCTATAGGATTGTTTGCTCCATTTCCGTTAAAGACCGGAATGCCAAGTTCTTTACCCAGTATATTGAGCTGCTCTATGGCTGCAGGCCTGTATATATCTGCAGCTACGAGAAGAGGTAACTGTCCCTCCTTTAAGAATCTCCTTGCCAGTTTTGCCGATGTTGTGGTCTTTCCCGACCCCTGCAGTCCTACCATCATTATTATAATGGGAGGCTTTGATACAAGTGCTATACCGCTGTTTGTACCTCCCAACATAGTGGTCAGTTCTTCATTGACTATCTTAACCACCTGCTGGCCGGGTGTCAGGCTGGACATGACCTCCTGCCCAACAGCACGAATCTTTATCTTTTCAATAAACTCTTTAACTACATTCAGGTTGACATCAGCCTCAAGAAGGGCTATTCTGATCTCCCTCAAGGCTTCTTTTATATTGTCCTCATTGAGCTTTCCATAGCCCCTGAGTTTTTTGAAAATTGTCTCTAATTTATTAGTCAGGTTTTCAAACATGAACAACAATTTAAGCATTTTCATATGGTTTTGTCAAGTATTGACTTTTTATTTGAGCTATGTCAATCTGATGCAATGCTTAAATTCATTCACAGCTTAGAAGAGAAGGTCATCAATGGAAAAGGTATTGATTTTAATGAGGCATATAACTTAATCACAATTGATGATTCCTGCATTTTCGACCTCATTGCATCTTCAAACAGGATAAGAGAAAAATTTAAAGGCAAATCAATAAGTCTCTGTTCCATCATTAACGCCAAATCAGGTGACTGCACCGAAGATTGTGTTTTCTGTTCACAATCAATACATTATAAAACTGATATACCTGAATATCCCCTTATAAGTACTGACAAGATAGTTGAAGGGGCAAGATTATCCCTTGCACAGGGGTCGCATAAGTTTGGTATTGTAACCAGCGGCAAGGGAATGGATAATGGAGATGAACTTTATAGGGTTTGTGAATCCATAAGAAGCCTGAAAAGTGAAATCCAGATTCACAGGTGTGCATCACTCGGCATATTAAGTAAAGATGCCCTTCTTAAACTAAAAGAGGTGGGATTGCAGGAATATCACCATAATTTAGAGACTGCAAGAAGCTTCTTTTCTAATATTTGCACTACCCATACCTACGATGAGGATGTGGAAACTATAAGAACAGCAAAGGAGATAGGGCTTCGGACATGCTGTGGCGGCATATTTGGAATGGGGGAGAGTATAGAGCAGAGAATAGAGCTATGCTTTACACTGAGGGAATTGAATGTAGATTCCATTCCATTAAACTTTCTCCACCCCATAAAAGGGACAAAACTGGAAAATGCCACCTCTTTAAAGCCTTTTGAGATATTAAAGATTATTGCGTTATATAGGTTTATGCTTCCTGACAAGGATATAAAAATAGCAGGTGGGAGAGAATATAATCTGCGCGACCTCCAATCACTTATTTTTGCTGCCGGTGCAAATTCTATTATGGTGGGAAATTATCTTACTGTAAAGGGGAGGAGATATGAAGAGGATTTGCAGATGATTAATGATTTAGGATTGGAGATAGTATCAGGAAAATTATAAGAATTAGCCACAGAGTTCACGGAGAACACAGAGTAAAAGCAAAAAAATAAAAGACTAATTTGGACACAGATAAACACAGATTTTTAGTATAAAAAAATTAAATTCTTAATTTTATTTCTCTGTGACCTCTGTGTTCTCTGTGGCAAATAATTGTTGTTTATGGATTTTATAGATGATGAGCTTGCGCAATTGAAAAGGGATGGGCTTTATAGAGAATTAAAAATTATTGAGGGAGGGCAGGGGGCAAGGGTAAGGATTGGTGGAAGGGAGGTAATCCTTCTTTCATCCAATAATTATCTTGGACTTGCCTCACATCCTGAAATAAAAAAGGCGGCTGTTTCAGCAATAGAGAAATACGGATGCGGCTCAGGTGCGTCAAGGTTGATTTCTGGCAGTATGGAACTCCATAAGGAATTGGAGGAGAAGATTGCATCTTTTAAAAAAACAGAGTCAGCCATTTTATTTAATTCAGGATATACAGCAAACCTGGGTGTAATATCTTCTATATGCGGAAAGGGAGATGTAATATTTTCTGATAAGCTGAACCACGCAAGTATTATTGACGGATGTCTTTTAAGCGGTGCAGAGTTAAAGAGGTATCCTCATAAAGACATAGATGCACTTGAGAGATTTCTTAAAAAATCTTCAGGTTTTAAGAAGAGGCTTATTGTTACAGACGGGATATTCAGTATGGATGGGGATATTGCCCCATTGAAAGAGATAGTCCATCTTTCGAAGAGGTATTCGGCTATTTTAATGGTTGATGACGCACATGCTACAGGTGTCTTTGGTAAGAATGGAAGGGGCACAGGTGAATATTTCGGATTAGATGATGGTATAGATATAATTATGGGAACATTGAGTAAGGCGGTTGGTTCTTTTGGAGGTTTTGTTGCAGGAAGGAAAAAATTAATTGAGTTTCTTATAAATAGGGCAAGGAGTTTTATATACACCACCTCACTTCCGCCATCAGTTATCGCATCATCACTTGCCGCAATTGATATTATAGAGAGAGGGGATGATTTAAGGGACAGCCTGTGGAAAAATGTCAGTTATTTAAAAGATGGGCTTAAAGATATGGGATTTGATATAATGGGAAGCGAATCACAGATTATACCTGTATTTGTTGGTGATACTCATAGGACGGTTGAGATGAGTCAGATGCTCTTAAAAGAAGGTGCTTTTGTTCAGGGGATTCGTCCCCCTACAGTCCCGCAGGGTAAATCAAGACTGAGGGTTACGGTGATGGCGACCCACAGCAAAGCTGACATAGATGCCGCATTGAAGTCATTTAAAAAGACAGGAAAAAAACTTAAGATTGTATGACTATCAAAAAGTTTAAACTATACTCTATCGTGCTATTCGTGTTCATGTTTTTGTTCTTTTCCCCTTTCATTATTTCCCTTGCTGCATCAAAACCTATTCCACCAATAGATGTGGTGATTGAGTTTGACAAACATCCTGCAATTCCAGGCATAGCAATTGTAAATCTTAAGCTGATTCCACTTATTAAACATTCAAATATAGATGTCCATATAGAACTCCCCGAAAAACTTAGATTGATTAATGGTGTGGGAAAATGGAGCGGGATATTAGAAGTGGATAAGACAGAGACATTCCAGTATAAGATATATATCCCAGATAATAAGACATACGGGTTAAAGGCAATTATTATATTGAAAATGATTACTGGCGAGGCAGTAAGGAGAGAGGAAGTATTAGAGATAAATCCTGTAGTTAAAAAGAAGGAACTTAAAAAAAATCATACACAAGAAGAGAAGGGTAGGGGAGTTATTGAGTTCAAAGGAGAATGATAAAATACAGAATACAGAAGTCAGACTTTCTATTCTCTGTCCTCTTTCTTCTGTCCTCTTTCTTCTTTTTTGCATCCTGTGGTAGTAGTGGAGGAGGTGGAGGTGGTTCATCATACGTCACAATTTCAGGTGTAGTCCAATTTGAAGACAGGGTATTTGATTCTACAGGATTCACAAGCGCACAGAATAAGGCAGTAAGATTTGCCGATATTGAAATTATCAATTCATCTGATTCCAGTATTGTTACATCTACATCAACTGATGAAAATGGAAACTATTCTGTAACCATTTTTCCCTCATCCTCAAACATATATGTCAGGTGTCTTACATCCACATCAGTTGGATATAGTAAGGGGACTAAGGCTTATAATATAGAAGTTGTTAATGGAAACGGTAGTATATACTCAGTAGTCTCTGATGGCTTCAGTGCAGCATTATCTGGAACTTATTCAAAGAATCTAACAGCATCTCTGGACAGTGGTGCCGGTGGGCCATTTAATATTTTAGATTCATTGATAGACGGGACTGAGTTTATAGTTGCAAAAAACGGAGGTTTTACATCAAAAAAGGTCAAGGCAATATGGTATGACGGTAATAAAGACGGGACATATTACAGCACTGCAACAAATGACCTGTATTTTCTTGGCAAATCAACAGACAGCGATTCCTATGATGATATAGTAATACTCCATGAATTTGGCCATTGGGTGGCAGGTAATTTTTCAAAGGATGATTCACCCGGGGGAACACATACAATAACAGGATATTATGATATAAGACTTGCATGGTCTGAAGGGTGGGCAACATTTTTCGGAAGCAGTGTCAGGAGTTATGCAGGCTACTCAAATCCAGAGTATTATGTAGATACTACAGGTGGTAGCGGGAATGGAAATCTTTTGTTTTCCTATGAAATAAAAACACCCTCCTATTCATCCCTTGCAACAGGAAGTGATAATGAATTATCAGTATCATCTGTATTATGGAATATATTCTTATCGGCAGGTTTTAATGGTATTTGGGATGTAGTAAAGAATTACCTGCCATCAACAGCAGAGATAAGCTTAGAAGACTTCTGGGACGGCTGGTTTGCCAGGGGGCATAACAGCACACTCAATCCATCCTCTATATTCAGTGCAAGGTCTATTGAATATGCATCTGATAGCTATGAGAGTGACAATAACAGCAGTCAGGCAGAGGCAGTAAACTTTGGTGAATCTCTTCATCATACTTATTACCCTTTAGGGGATGAGGACTGGATAAGTTTTAGTGCTACAAATGGGACTACCTACACTATAGAGACATTAAGCCTTACAAATGGTGCGGATACACATCTCTTTCTTTACAATACTGACGGGGCTACTCTGATTACATCCAATGTAAATGATTACCCCTATACTGATGACAGGTCTCTAACTGATAAGTCCTCACTTATGACATGGACTGCAACTGCAACAGGGACATATTATGTGAGGTCAAAGGCATATTCAGATTCAGGTGCAATATCAGCTTATGGCTCTTACAATATAAGGGTGCAGTAAGAAGACAGATGACAGAATACAGAAAACAGAAGACAGAAGGCAGACAAAGCTCATTGCTCATTGCTCATTGCTCATTGCTAATTAATAATATCTGTTGTCTGTTGTTTGTTTCAGTCTTTTTAATTGTTGGCTGTGCCACTTCTCATAATAAAAATATAGAGAATAAAAGCCCTGATGCCAATGAACAGAAGGCTGAACAATATGAGACAGAAAACTATCAGCCCCTTTTTGATTATACCTATGATGGAGAGAAAAATATAACACGGTATAATATTTTAGGCCCATTCATAACATTTGAAAAGGAGGCTCAAAAAGAGGAGAAGATATTCAGGCCATTTTATTCTAAGACAGAAGATAAAAAAGAAGATACAAGTGATGTGGATGTTATCTATCCCCTCGGTAAGTATAAAAGGAATCCTGAAGAAACTTCATCAAGGTTTGCGCCCTTTTTTACATCAAGAAAAGAATTTAAAGAAACAGAAGGTAAGAAAAATGACTTTGGCTTTTTCCCTGTATTCTGGGGGAAGACAGAGGATGGTGAGGGTTACGGCGGTTTATTTCCAATTTATGGTGATATGAGAAAGAGGTTTGGAAAGGATGAGATAAAATTTGTTTTATGGCCTATTTATACGAAGACGAGAGATGATAAGACAATAAATAAAAACTTTATCTGGCCCATCTTTTCAATAACTGCAGGTGAAAAGGAGTCGGGATTTAGAATGTGGCCCCTCTTCGGTTATAGGAATAAGAAAGATGAGTTTTCTAAGAAATTTTTTCTTTGGCCTCTGATTCATTATCAAAATACATATCTTGATACATCACGGCCTAAGAAATACAGGGCATTCCTTCCATTTTATGCTTCTGAAACCTCTTCCGGAAGGGTTATAAAGAGTGTCATTTGGCCATTCTTTAACTACCTTCATGATGATGATGAAAATCTTACACTCTGGGATTTCCCCTGGCCTATTATTCAGAAAGGGAGGGGGGATAATTTAAATGTTTTTAAAGTATTTCCCATATATGGTTATAGAGATAAAGAGCATCTAAATGAGCGTTTCTTTCTCTGGCCAATCTATACATACAAGAGGGAATATCCTGAAGATTCAGAAAAGATAGTCCACAGATTTTTGCTTATAAGCAAATATGAGTATGAAAATCCTAAATCCTGGCAGCTAAGGTTATGGCCCCTTTTCAATTATAAAAGTAAAAAGGATGGGGAGACTATCTTTAGCTTCCCGGAGATAATTCCTATTGAGACTGAGGGTTTTGAGAAGAACTATGCCCCAATCTTCAGGCTATATGAGTATAATTTTACCCCCCCACCATCCCATCCTTTAGAAGGGGGGGAGAAAAGAGTGGGGGAGATGGAGTCAAAATTATTATGGGGGCTCTATTCGCATAAAAAAAATGACTTTGGTGAGTTTATAGATTTGTCATTTCTTATATCTTATGAAAAAAGGGGAGATGATGGCAGCTTTTCAATATTGAAGGGGCTATTGGAGCTCGGTAAAAAGAATGGTAAAAGCTATTTCAAGATACTATATATACCACTTTCAAAATAGACTAGGGAAGAAGTTATTCATGGACTTAAAGATCATGAGAGTATTGATGGTGTCCTTTCAGGCTCAAAGACCGCTTAGTCTTCCCAGTGGTTGTACTTGCGGCAGATGAGATAAGAAAATATATGGTCAGACAGTTTCTGAATAAACTTTAACTATATTTCCTTTTTCCCTTTTGCAGTAATATAATATCTGCTCCGTCTTATTAATTAAATCTCTCTCGTTTCCGGCATCAGCAGGACAGTTTGTCAGTGCAATGCTTAAATAAATTTTTGGTTCCTTCTTCTCAAAAGTAGTATCCTCTACTTTCTTTCTAATTATTTCAGCAATCTTCCTTGCCTCATTATCTTTGCATGCCGGCATAATTATAGCGAACTTGGCTCCACTATACCGTGCCGGGATATCAATATCCCTTATACTCTTTTTAATAATATCTCCAATAAGTTGCAGTATTTTATCCGCCTTAGCATGTCCGTGAATCTCATTGTATTCTCTGATATGGTCAACAGCAGCTATGCAGAGTGAAAGATTAGTTTTATCATGGTCTGCCCTTTTTATTTCATGGGAAAGCGAATCACGAAAATATTTATAACTATACAGTTTTGACAGTTCATCATAATCATAAATCTGATGCAATTGGTCTTCCAGCCTTCCATATTCTATTATTACAGTAAGGAGGTTAACTAACTCCACAAATATATGTATATCCTCGCTTGAAAATGCCCCCTTTTCTTTACTGTCCATATAGGTAAATCCAACCCATTTGTTTCCATGTTTCATTGGAACTATCAGGAGGGTTTTAAAATCATGTTCAAATTTGTAAAGTCCTCTTTTTTTGTCAGCACCTTCATCCAAAAGCAAATATTTTTGACGAGTTGAAATATCGTTGATTAATTCCCCTTTTTCATCCGTCTGAAAATATTTTATAAAATCACCGCTTAGCCCCCTTGAAGTTATAACCCTCATGTGAAAAGATTTTGTCTCCTTCATAAGTATAGCTATTGATTGACATTTAAAAAGCTCTCTTACAATGTCAACCGTAAAACTCATTACCTCTTCCGCCCTGTACCCGGCATTAATTTTATCAAGCACCATCTGAATCAGCTGTAATTTTTTATCTCTATTTTCCACTTCAACCTCCCATAATTTAGGAAATTATAAAAATTTGCCACAGAGGCACTAAGACACAGAGAAAATATCAAAATGTTTTTTATAAGGAAACCAAGAAACCATGAAAAGCATTCCTATATTCATGGGTTCCTTATAAATTATTTTTTTCTTTGCTCTGTGCCTCTGTGTCTCTGTGGCTAATCAGGTTTTTGTTCTTGAATAATATCAGATGTGAAAAACCAAAGTCAATTGATTAAATTGACAGTTAAAATAAAGAATTATATATTATGCTCAGAAAGACGGCGTATATTATAAGGAGTAAATATGGAAGAAATTGAATTTTTGAATTCTCTGCGAGAAAAGGAATTAAAATTGGATAATCTCCTTAAACAGTCAAAGGCAGAGGCACAGCAGATAAGGGAAAAGGCAATGAAGAGTGCAGAAGAGATGAAGGCATCTTTTAACATAGAGATGGAAAAGCTAAAGGAAAGTTATCTTGAGGGAAATAAGATTAAAGTAGAGAAGGATATAGATGAGATGAGGATAAAGGCAAAAAAAGATGCCGAAGCTCTGCGGAATAGAGGACGGCAGAATATTGAAAAAGGGATAGAATTTATTATAAAGGCAATACTACCATAGTCTAAGAGTCTAAAAGTCTAAAAGACTAAAAGTTATCTCTACTCTTAGACTCTTAGACTTTTAGACTGTATTAATTTTATGATTCAAAAGATGAGTAAAATCCAGATAATCGGCAGTCGGCGGATAATGGAGGAGGTTATAGAATTTCTCCATTCCATGTCCATGCTCCATGTGGACATTATCCCCGAGGATATGAAAGAGGACATATCTTATCATATCATCCCGCTGCAGAAGGATGAAATCGTTATCAAAGATAGGGCTGAAAAGATAATTAAGAAGCTTAAAGACTTATTACTCCTCCTTTATCAGCCTTCAGCCCCACAGGTAAGCAGAGAGAGGAGATTCATCGTAACTGATATTGTTTCAGAAAGGATACTGTCGGACTATAATATCCTTGAAGCCAAATTGAGAGACCTCCACAAGAGGAGGTCAGAATTAACAGAGAGACTTTCGCTTTTAGAGAGATATGAAAGAATATTGAAAGGGCTTGCCCCCCTTATTTCCAAATTGAGCGGTTTTAAAAATATTGAATCCACAGGTCTGATAATTGATAAGGATAAGTCCGGAGTCATCCCTTTAATGGAGGTTGAGATCAGCCGTATTACAGAGGGCGGTTATCAGATTTTCAAGAGGGAATTGGATGAGAAGAGTATAGGCGTAATCCTTACATATCAGAAAGACTATGATGAGGGGGTCAGGGGGCTCCTTTCAGAAGAGGGTATCAGCGAGATAAAGCTGCCTACAGATTATGCAGGACTTCCCTTTTTTGATGCATTAAAGGAGATGGTGAGGAAGAAAGAGGAGATTCCGAAGGAGATAACGGATATTGAAGCAGAGCTTAATAGATTGTCTGATGAATGGTACTGGAAAATTGAAGAGCTTATAGATGTGCTTAAAGACCTCATAGATGAGTTTAAGACACTTGATTACTGCACAGGAACAAAATACTGTTTTTTCATCTTCGGATGGGTTCCAAAGAGCTATCTGCCGAAGTTAAGCAGTGCCATTAAAGAGAGGTTTGACGACAGGGTAGTGATAAGGGAGCTTGAGATAATGGAGGAAGAGATAGAGAGGGTTCCGGTATCTATAAAGAATCCGAAGCTCGTTAAGCCCTTTGAGATATTCATGAGAGTTCTTCCTCCTCCCCGATATGATTCCATAGACCCTACTCCATTTTTGGCAATATTTTTTCCTGTTTTTTTTGGTCTCATACTCGGAGATATGGGGCATGGCATAATCATCCTCATTATTGTCGGGTTACTATGGCGTAAATATAAGGAGAGGGCTGTAGTTCAGGATTTGCTGAAGGTCTTTTTTCTATGCTCCATCTATTCCATAATATTTGGATTTTTATTCGGTGAATTTTTCGGCGAGCTTGGAGAGAGATTCGGCATACATCCAATCGTCCTTAACCGGGGCAAGGCAATAAAGGGATTTCTCATCCTTGCCATCGGAATAGGGGTGGGGCATGTCCTTCTCGGATTTATAATATCCCTTATAAATTCCATCCGATGGCACAAGGGGAGGGAGATAATAGGGACGCTCTCTTCAATTGCCATGCTCTTTACCCTGTTTCTTCTGATTGCAACCCTTTCAGGCTATCTTCCAAAAGGGTTTCTGAATGTCGGTATCATACTGACAATAATCTTTTTCCCAATTATTCTATTGTCAGAGGGGATTATTGGTGCTATTGAGCTGATTAAATCAATAGGCAACATACTCTCATACGCCCGTATCATGGCACTCGGCGTAGCGTCAGTAATGATGACACTTGTTGCGAACAGGCTGGGTGAGATGAGCGGCAATATTGTCCTCGGAATAATTGTCGCAAGTATTATTCATGCGCTAAATATTACCATAGGCATATTCTCCCCTGCAATCCAGTCTCTCCGTCTCCACTATGTGGAATTTTTCAGCAAGTTTTACAAGCCGGGGGGAAGAAAGTATGCACCATTTAAAAAGACAAGAGAGGGGGTGAGATTATGGAGAAGGCTCTAATTGCTTTATCTGCTGCTCTATGTGTTGCCATTACTTGCTTAGCCACAGCATGGGCACAATCAAGGGTAGGTTCGGCAGGTGCAGGTGCTGTAGCAGAAAAACCTGAGGTGGGCGGAACAATTATTATTCTTATGGCGATTCCAGAGACAATGGTTATCCTCGGATTTGTAGTCGCTATCATGATTATACTTGGAATCTAAAAACAGGGGTGATGGTTTAGGGGTTAAAGATTAGTTTTTACTAACCCCTAATCTCTAATCCCTAACCCCTGAATTATTATGAGTTACGAAGAACTTATTGATGCTATAGAAAAAGATGCTGTAAAGGAAAGGCAGAAGATAATAGCTGATGCCGGGTTTGAGGCGAAGGGTATTATAGAAAAAGCCGAAACCGACCTGAAAAGCTTGAAAGAAAAAAAGATAGCAGAATTTGAAGGTTATTTGGAAAGTGAAAAGGCTCTTGCGGTCGGTCAGGCAAAGAGAGAGGCTGATATTCTATTAATCTCAGCAAAATCAGAGGGTTTGACAGAACTCTTTCAGAAAGCAGAGAAGAAGATTGTTGAAATTAAAAATGGAGGAAATTATAAGGATATACTCATAAAACTTTTAAGAGAAGCTATTGAGAGGTGGGTGGAGGAGATAAAGACTGATGATTTTATAGTTTATGTCTCTGAAGAGGATTTATCCCTTTTGAAAAATACGGATATATCCAGTGAATTTGAAATACAAGCAGGTGAAGATATGAGGGAAGGGGTAATTCTGGTATCAAGGGATAATAGATTCAGAATGGTAAATACCTTAAAGAGCCGTATGGAAAGGGCGAAGGCAGATATACTCCCGGTTCTTAATAAGATTCTTTTTGATTAATATAAGGAAATTTATAATTTGCCACAGAGTCACAGAGACACGGAGATGAAAAAGAGATTAAAAAAAGAGGCAAGAAAAAAATCTTGTTTCTGATTTCTTACTTCTTGTTTTTCTCTGTGCCTCAGTGTCTCAGTGGCGCCTTTATGTTTTTGTTCTTTATGGACATTGGTTATATAAATGCAAGGGTAAGGGCGTGGAAGGGGGAGTTTTTTGATGAGGAGGATTATAAGGATTTATTGTCCATAGCCTCTATTGATGAATTTATCGTAAGCCTTAAAGGAACATCTTACGGATTTGACCTTGAGGAGGCAAAGGCGAGATTTTCAGGTATGCCTGTAACAGCAGTTTTGGATAATGGACTGAAAGGCAACCTATCAAGGACATTCAAGAGTATTTGGAATGAATCCCCTTCAAAGATAAGAGAATTGATAAGGCTTCTCTTTTTTATCTGGGATGTTCACAATCTTAAAACAATCATCAGGGGCATACATAAAGGAGTTAATCCTGATGAGATTTATTCCATATTGATTCCAGCCGGTGATTTTGATGAATCAGCACTGAAGGAATTGGCAAGGCAGAATAACATTGATGGATTAATCCATATCCTTAATACATGGGATAATCCCTATGGAAGACCGTTAATGGAAGGCTTATCGGATTATCTTGAAAATAAAGAGATTATTGGCATTGAATTAGCATTAGATCGTTTTGCCTATGATTTTCATCTCAGTCTGCTCAAAGGAAATGATATTAATACATCCGTTATGAGGGAGCTTTTGAGGGACAGGATTGATGCGGCAAATATTATTACACTCTTCAAATTTATGGAGAGTCAGAGTTCGTATCATTTTATTAACTACTTTATACAGGGAGGAAAAAGGCTGCAGGAAAAAGATTTTTTGGAACTGGGCGGATATGAAGATAGAGAGGATATGTTGAATAGATTAATTACAATAGTCAAGGATTCAGACTGGAGAGAGAAACTAAGGACAATTGACCTTTTGGATATTCCAGTTTTTGAAGAAGAGATGGACGATTTGATAAGGAAAAGATATTGCCGGCAGGCTGTAATTTATCCACTGACTATTGCAGTAATAATATGCTTTTATTTCAGGAAGGTCAGGGAGATAAAAAATTTGAGGCTTATAGGGATAGGAAAGGAATCTTCAATCCCTGAGGAAGAGATTAAAAGATATTTGTTATTATAAAAGAATCCACCTATAGGCATTAACCTCATATCGCCGAGTTTCTTTGCGTTCTGGTGGCCATGCTTGAGGAAATTGCTGAATACGCAGGATGCCATTTTTTATTTCTTTTTCAAACTTAACACCTAAACCTGTCTGTTCAATTTCATTCATGATTATTTTTTCTTAAACATATCATCAAAAGACACAGCCTTTAATTTCCCAGCTTTATAGCCTTTTAGTCTTTTCTCTGCCTCATCTGCCCAAATTTTTTCAATTTCAGGGTCTGGCACATCCAGACTTTTCATTAAAGCTTCAATAACTATGGATTTTTCTGCCGGCTTAAGATGTAATGCTTTTAATATTATTTCTTTTGTTGGGGACACAATTATCACCTCGTAAATATTTTAACTTTTTATAGCATAAATATTAAGGAAAAATGATATTTATTATTTATTTTTAATGCGGCTCTTTGCAAGGCGCATGACAGAAAAGCGTCAAAGTGGAGCGGCTTGTTAGATGCTGTCTACTCTGTTTTTCAGTAGAGCAGGGTTTCTCCTTCCGTGAAGTACTGCAAGGACTATTATCTTTTCTTCTTCGACAAAATAGATGATTTTGTAAGGAAACCTTTTAAGGATGTGTTTTCTTGTTCCTTTGTATTCAATCGGATGAATTTCAGGATTTCTCTTTATGAAGTTTATTCCCGCGTCAACCTGCAAGAGAAAATCATATCCCAAGCCTATCCTGCTGTCCTCATACCAGGAAAAGACCTCCCTTAAGTCATCTTCAGCTTCGGGCCTTACAATGACGCTATATTTCACAGCCTGCTCGTGATTCTTTTATAGACGTCCTCCCACGGAGAGCCTAATTCAGGACTCTGGTGATATTTTTCCAGCCGTGCATCAATTATTCTTTTTTCCTCGTCGGTCAGTTCAACAGAAGATGCTTTTGCAGTTATCGTATCCCAGATATCTTCTACCAATTGAATCCTTTCAGGTATTGATAATTCAAGCGTATCGGTTGCGGTTATTTTACTCATATTAGGGTCTCCTTTTCTCCATATAGAAATTTTCTATGTCGCCACACTCATATTTTATAGTTTCATAAATATTATACCTCAACTTTTGATAGAGATATATGTTTTTGTCGCTCTTTGACCCAACAAAAAGCTCAAAGCGTTTTGGTTTGTAATATTTTTCAATTTCGCCCATAAGGGCTGTTCCGATTCCTTGATTTTGCATATTCGGCTGAACAGCCAATCTCCCCACATAACATGTACCGTTTTCTTCATGGGAAAGCACAGAGCCAAAAATCTTCCTTGAAATAGCTTTTAGAAATATATGGATTTTGAATTGTTCTTTTATCTCATCCATAGTCTGTTTGAGCGGGGGAATGCCGTAATTATTATAGCATTCAGCTTCGCTTTGGTATGCTTCTTTCTGTAGGCTTAAGATTTCTAGTGCGAGCTGAGAGAGTGAAACGGATTTTCACCTTTGAAGCTCTCTTAACAAGTTATCGGCTTCCGACAGAACAACGTCAAGATCGTAGCCTTTGCCTGCCTCAATTTCTTTTTCTCCTTGAGCAAGAAGCCGCAAAAGCTCAAGTTCATGTCGGGAATGTTCATATTCCTCTATGCTGACCATTACAGCAGCAGCACGCCCCCTTTGTGTGATAATAAATGGTTCTCGCAGCTTGGTTACGCGCCTTACAATGGCTGTTGCATCTTGGCGAAGGTCGGTGATTGGTACAATATTGGGAATTTTGTCCATTAGTGATACCTCCTATATTAGTTTCAATGATAGCACTAATGGCAGTATGTGGCAAATATTCGCTTCCTGATTCCAAATCAGAACAGGTGCGTTTGTTCATTCAAAAGTTGCGGGAAAAGAAACAAACCCCGGAACAACAGAAACAGGTTGCACATGCTTTGTGACCAAGCCTAAGATGCTCATACCCATCCATACATTTTATCCTGAAAGGTTCAATGAACTGTCTCCAAAAGTCCTGCAAGTCTCGGATGGTTTAGAGATTGAGATTTAGCGAGAAGACTTGTGTTCCATAACTGAATTATGATTTTTAAAGCTTGCCGTTTAGTATCAACCAGCCTCTCTTTGATAACAGCCTTAACCTTTATTACCGCAACTTATTAATTTTACCTCTTGCTGATTTTTAATACAGTGCCTATATTAATAGCGAGTTAAAAAGTTGATGAAGTTTTTAAAGTTATAAGGTTACTTTATGAACTTTCTACTTTATGGACTTGTGACTTTCATTATTATTTTATCTGTGTTCATCTGTGTTAATCTGTGGTTAATACATTTTTTGGATTAATATTCATAATATGTCAAAACTTCTTGTAATTACATATCCGTCTATGGCTATAGGTTATAGGCTTGCAGGTGTAAATGTTATTGAAGCGGTTGAAGGGGATGATTTTGTAGAGATAATGAATAAAGCCCTGAAGACAGAGGATTTGGGTATTCTTGCCGTAGAGGATGCTATTCTTAATAAACTGCCTGAATCATTTGTGAAGAGGATTGAAAAGGCTGCATTGCCGTTGATTGTCCCTGTGAGTACGCCTGCAAAATGGAAGGGCGAAAAGAAGGGTGAAAGTTATATTTTACGCCTTATAAGAAGGGCGATAGGGTATCAGATAAAGATTAAGAGGTAAGAAGGGGGACAAGTATATATTTTAGTTGAAAAACAATTTCATAATAAGTTAGACTTTGTAGAAAGTATTATTTATAATTATTGTAACGGCTAAAATTTATTGCCCCCGTAGCTCAGTAGGATAGAGCGCCGGTTTCCTAAACCGTAGGTCGCACGTTCGAATCGTGTCGGGGGCATTTTTTTATTTTATGATTGATTTACATGTCCATTCTTTATTTAGTGACGGTGTGCTTTTGCCCTCAGAAATAGTAAGAAGGGCAGATGCTATCGGTATTCAGGCATTGGCAATAACAGACCATGTGGATATCTCAAATATAGACCATGTGATACCTCGTATAGTTAAGGCATGTGAGGAACTGAACAAATATTGGAAGATTATTGCAATACCTGGTGCTGAAATCACCCATGTCCCTCCTGAGAGCATTAATAAACTCTCTAAAGAAGCAAGGAAATTGGGGGCAAAGATACTATTGGTGCACGGTGAGACAATAGTTGAACCAGTACCATCAGGGACAAATAGTGCGGCACTCAATTCTGATATTGATATTCTGGCTCATCCCGGCCTTATTACTGGAAAAGATGCTGAATTGGCAAGAAAGAAATCAATTTTTCTTGAAATTAGCGGCAGGAAAGGGCATTCCTTTACAAATGGGCATGTTGCATCTATGGCATTAAAAGTTGGTGCAAAGTTGGTATTTAACAGTGATGCACATCAACCCGATGACCTGATAAATGAGAATAAGGCAAGAAAGGTACTTTTAGGCTGCGGCATTTTAGATTCACAAGTGAAAGATGTTTTTAAAAACTCTGAAGGGTTAATTAAAAAAGTGAGGTAAAATGAGCATTTATAGCAGAATAAATAAGAAAAAACTTAAGGAAGATGAGTTTATTACTGCAACTTCTAAGGCAGTAACTTACATAAGGAAGAATTCAAAGCCAATAACTTTTATAATCCTGATTGCTTTTATATTAGCCACGAGCTGGATCGGATTGTTATTTTATAAAGATAAATTGAATAAGGATATTAACAAGGAAATTTTCTTTATATTAAAAGAGACAAAATCCCAAACAGATGTTCCTCAACAAAAAATCGCCAACTTAAAAAAGTTAAAAAAAAAGCTGTTTGGAAATAATATCTATTCAAATCTATATCTTGGCCATCTATATTATAGAAGCGGAAAATATGAGGACGCCGTAAATGAATATAAAAGGGTAATGGAGTCTAAAAGCAGCCCCTTAATGAAACAGAATGCGGTTATGGGGCTTGGCTATTCTTATGAGTCCTTAGGGAAGTATAAGGATGCAATAAGTGTATTTCTTAAGATTTTAAATGATAAGGATATTTCAAATAAAGAGGAGATATATATATCTTTGGGCAGACTTTATGAAGAATCAGGTGATTATAAATCGGCATTAGAGAAATATCAGTTTGTTATTGAAAAATTCCCAAATATCCGCAATATTGAAGAAATCAAAGAAAAGGCAAAAAATCTTAAATCTATTAGCACCTTATAGCGACTGATACTTAGTAATTACGGAAAGTGCTGCGTTAGGTGATAACAGCATCCTCACCACTTAAGGCTGTGAAGACCTGATAGCCTTTTCAGGTATCTCTCTAACATGGCACAGGTTTCTTTCGGGGGTTTCATTTGACATCTTCTTTTAAATAGACTACATTGGTCACATCTAAATAGTCATGGGGGCAAGTTCATGAAGACTGCGGCAGTTTCCAAATTAAAGGCATCTATCAGCGAATATTTATTAAAAGTAAAGGCAGGCGAAGAGGTTATTGTTACTGATAGGGGAAAGCCTATTGCCAAAATAGTTCCTTTAAAAAGGGATGAAATGAAAATACCCTCTCACCTGTTGACACTTGAGAGGGCAGGGCTGGTAAAAATCGGAACAGGTAAGCTTCCATCAACTTTCTGGGATATAATTCGGACAAAGGATAAAAAGGGTTTGGCACTTGATGCCCTTTTAAGAGAGAGGGAGAAAGAAAGATGATGTTCTGGGATTCTTCTGCGATTATACCACTGTGTATTGATGAACCTAAGACTAAGATTGTTCAGCATATTATTAGGGAAGACAGTGCCATAGCAGTATGGTGGGGGAGCCTGATAGAATGTTATTCTGCCTTTGCCCGTTTACGGCGTGAGGGTTTTTTAAAGTCCAGAGAAGAAGACCAGATAAGGTATATGCTCACCATCCTATCTAATATATGGACGGAGATTGAACCAAGTGAAGATATAAGGGATATAGCAGGACGGCTTCTTATGACACATCCCCTACAAGCTGCCGATTCATTACAGCTATCTGCTGCACTAATATGGGCAGGAAAAAAAGCCAAGGGGCATCATTTTGTATGCCTTGACTTAAGATTGAGAGCGGCAGCAAGGAAGGAAGGATTTATATTGCTGCCTTCTGTATTATAAATAACTAATTTTTATAAAATCATCCAAAACCCAGAAAGACTAAGCAAACGCATTAAAATCACCGCCACTTGTACAAATACCAAAGGAATTCTTACAAACAAAAACACAAAAAACTATGAACTAATGTTAACAGAAGACACAACACAAATGTATATCACAAAAATACCAAAAAAAGCAGACTGCAAAAACTTAAAACTACAATTTGAAGAAGGAAACTTTTGGAAAAACTAAAATTCATAAACACCAGCACGGATAGAGCCAAGAGAATTACACTTACAAATCACATCAAAATCAAAAGCCTTTATCTTCTTTATTTTACCTTCTATATCTTCAAAAAGGAAATATGAATTATTACTATCATAATCTTTGGGGATTGAGCCAATTTCTTTAACACCGAAACATAACCTAAAACATTATAATAGACTTTCTTTTGAGATACATCAGAGCCACCGCCAGAGCCACCACCAGCAATATTATTACTGCCAGTGTTAAGATACGATTTTCAAAATCTTTTATATATTGACTATCTGCAAAATTTGAAGTTAGAGAAGGAGAGAGAGAAGGAGAAACGGAAAGACTAAATGTTACTTCATCACCTTTAATGCTTTGTAACTCTATTTTAATCATTCATGTTTTACATCCACCCCCCTTTTACTTCTGATAAGGGATATTATGTCAACTTGGATTTGATATTGTTTAAAATTTAGGATTTCGGACTTAGGATTTCCATTTATTTACATTTAAATACTCTTCAAAAATATCTCTACTATCTTAGGGTCAAATTGGCTGCCTGAACATCTCTTCAACTCTGCAATAATCTCATCCATCGGTCTCCCCTTTCTATACGGTCTATCCGCACTCATTGCATCAACACTGTCAGCAACGCATAATATTCTTGCCGTGAGAGGTATATTTTCACCCTTTAAGCCGTCAGGATAGCCTTTGCCATTGTAAAACTCATGGTGGTATTTTACTCCGGGAATAATATCCTTCATCTGCTTTATTGCTAATAGTATCTCTGCACCCTTTGCCGGATGTTGTTTAATGATTTTATATTCTTCATCTGTCAATTTACCTGCCTTATCAAGGATTGACTCGTATGTCCCAATCTTTCCTACATCATGCAAGAGACCCGACAGTTCTAAATCCCTAAGCTCTTTTTCAGAAAACCCTATCCCCTTCCCTATTTTTATTGCAAATTTTGTAACCCTCTCTGAATGACCTGCCGTCCATTTTGATTTTGCATCTATTGCAGAAGATAGTGATTTGACAGTCCCTATAAAAAGCCCCTCAAGGTCTGTAATGAGGCGGGAGTTCTCAAGTGCAACACCTATCTGATATGCCAATTTCTCAAGTGTTGAGAGGTCTTCAGGTGTGAATGCAGAGGGTCTCTTTGAGCCGAGGTTTAAGACACCCACAATCTCATTCTTAGCAACCAATGGAATCCTTATATGGGAAAGAAAACCCTCATTTAAAAGCCTCTCCTCAAGGGGGAGCAGACCTTTTATTTCCCTGAGATTTGCTGCATACTGATACCTGCCTGACTTTACGACCTCTGTTGTGCTGGTATTTTTAAATGGGATAACTGCCCCTTTCTGAACAATGTCTGTCCCAAATCCTGCTGAGTATATAAAACCATCCTTCTCTTTGTCCACAAGCACAACAGTTGTCCTATCACAGCCAATCAGCCTCCCAATCATCATAGTAACTGTCTCAAGCATCTCAGTGCTTCTAAGGGATGAGAGGATGCTCCTGTCTATATCATTCATCACCTGAATAGTTTCAATCTTGTGGGACAGCTCCATTGCATTATCAATAGATTCTCTGTAGAGCCGTGCCTGTTCAAGTGCTGTTGAGACCTGATTGGATATCCCCTCAATAACTTTCATATCCTTTTTAGTAATCTCAGGTTTTTTTCTGTATATGCCAGAGATAAAACCTAAGAAATCCTTCCTGCCCGACAGGGGAATTATGCTGATTGTGTTAATACCTTGTATATATGGGAATAGAACAGAACCCTCATTGCTTACTTCTTCTATAATCGGGATTCTATTGGCAAATGCCTTTATAAGAATTTCTGTATCATATTTAATCGGACTTGTATTGAATATGGGGAGCAAAATATAAGGTAAACCTATACTATAGTTTGGTATAAAAACCTCTCTCTTCTCATCCCACAGATATGCCAGACATATATCGCATCCTGTAATTTTATGACTGCATTCCAAGACCTGAGATATTAACTTATCTATATCAGTTATGTTTGCCATTGCCTCAGCAATCATAAGGAGATGTTTATTTATCTCTACCTCTTCTTCCAATCTTTTCTTTGCACTCTCCATCTCAGCAATAGACTCATTAGCATCCTCCAGCATATACATCATTGCACGACTCTCATCTTCCATCGCCTTTTGTCTTCCCTCTATTTCCGATTTTAATAATTGAAACTCGACGTCTTTCTTCTCAATCTCAGACTTTAACCATTCAAGTTCGGAGTTCTTCTCATTCATAAGTATTTCCTCTTGGTTGTTTGCAAGTTATAAGGCAATCTGATAAGATACAGAAAATGAAATTTATAAAATACACAAGACATGCTAAGAACAGAATGAGATGGCATAAAATTACAGAAAATGAAGTAGAATCAGCTATACAAAAACCTGAATTTCTCGAACCATCAATAGAAAGCAGATTAAATGCATGGATAAAAACATCTGATAAATTCTTGAGAGTTACATATAAGGAAGAAGTAGATAAATTTGTAATAATAACTGCCGTAAAAAAGAAGAAAGGATGGAGGTGATTTAATTTGAAAATAGAATATGACAGAGAAGCTGATGCCTTATATATACAGTTAAGAGAGGCATTTGTAGAAGATAACATAGATATAGAGGAAGGGATTACAATTGACCTTGACGAAAAAAGACATCTTATCGGCATAGAAGTCCTTAATGCGAGTAAAAAATTATCACTTAAAGATCTGGTAAATGTAACCATAGAGAATCTCCCTTTTGAGAAGATTGAGACTGCAATTGCCTGATTTTTTAGAGTAGCCGCAGAGCCTGTCCCGTACTTGATACGGGGCTTTACGCCTGCGTCATCGCAACCATAAAGGTTGCGGCTACCTCATCCCCCTCAATATCTTCAATTCTTCCTCCAACTCTTTATTTCTCCTCTTCAACTCCTCCATCCTAAGTTCCCTCTGTATAGTTACCTTTCTGAACTGCTCAAGTTCTTCAATCCTCTGCATTAGCTCACTCTCTGACTTTTTCCTCTCCGTGATATTATCAAAAACCGCAACGAAGTATCCTTGTTTCGTGCTATAAACCGAGATGAACAGCCAGATTGCCAACGGTTTGAAATGAATTTCAAATCTTTCCGACTTGCCGGTCAACGCAACCCTACCATATATATCAAACAACTCCGGGTGCGACTCTTTGATGCCAGGAATCACTTCAGTGACCTTCTTTCCTACCACATTTTTCAATCCCATCAACTGTTCAAATGACTTATTAACATCAAGATAGACAAAGTCCACAGGATTATTCTGCTCATCAAACAGCATTCTGCAATGAGCAAACCCATCCATCATGTTTTCAAAAAGTGAGCGATACCTTTGTTCTTTTTCCCTGATTATCTCCTCTGCCTTCTTTCTCTCTGTAATATCCCTTATAATCCCTATTGCCTGCCACTCATCTCCAATCCTGACAGCAGATACTGAGAGTTCAATGGGAAACTCCCTGCCGTCTTTATGCATCCCAAAAACCTCAACAACCTTCCCTACAACAGGTCCTTTTCCAGTCTTAAAGAAATTATCTAAGCCACCTTTTGCCTTATCTCTAAATTTCTGCGGGACAACGAGGTCATGAACACTCTTTCCCACAACCTCATCTATTTTATATCCAAAAATCTCTTCAGCCTTCTTATTCCAGAAATGGATAACATCCGGTGAGCTAAGGACAATAATGGCATCATTTGCCGATTCTGTAATTGTGGTGAACTTTCTTATTCCATCTTCAATCTTTTCTATGGTTTCACCTTTATTAAGCGCTTTTAATACCTTATTGTTTCCTGCTTCTACTCCAAAAGCTACATAGGAAAACCCTACTTCCTTCATTCTTGACAACAGGGGTTTATCTACTCGGTCTGCTCTTATTCCATTCCCTAAACCTATTTTAATTCCGGAGAGGTTTCTGTTTTCTATTTCATTGCATATTTCTAATACCCTTTCACGCCGCAAAGTAAAATTATCGTCACCAAATTCAAATCGTCTGAATCCTCTTTTGGACCAATATTCGATCTCGTTAACTACAGAGATAGCAGCCCTGCAACGCCATTTGTTCCCAATTGTATAGATGACAGGACAGTAAATACATCTAAAAGGGCATCCTCTGGAAGTAACAATCGTAATAAACTCATATTTTTTTAAATCAAAACGAATATATTTAGGAAAGTCTAATTTATCTAAATCAGTTATAAGTGGCCTGTCTCCTGTATAGCAAATATCACTGTTTTCTCTGTAAATTAGCCCTTTTACCAAAGAAGGGCTTTTGATATTATAACAAAGCTCGACGATGGTCTCGTCACCTTCTAATGTTATACCATAATCAATTGATTCGCATTTCCGCAAGACATCTTCTCTGAAGGTTGATACATGCGGACCGCCAACCACAATAGGAATGTTAGGGCAATTGCTCTTTATCAGAGTAATTAGCTCATAATGCCTCAAAAATCTATAACTCATGAGACTCAATCCGATCAGTTCTGGAG
>MHDO01000030.1 GCA_001805005.1 Nitrospinae bacterium RIFCSPLOWO2_12_39_16 | reverse complement strand
GGGGAGAATGCGGCAGTTGAGCAGGAACTCCTGTTTCCCTTCGCTCCGCTCAGGGAGAACAAGGAGTTCGAGACAGATGCCCTTTGGGCACTGCTCAACTGCCGCATGCAAAGATGTGCAATAATTTATTCTGATAACTATTTTATATGATTCAAGAACATATACAAGAACTCGAAAGATTAGCAGAATTGTCTGCTGATGATATAGGCAGTAATGAAAATAATGTTAAGTACAATTTCATAATTCCTTTCCTTGAATCATTTGTGGTATAAAGGGAGTAGCAATTGCGTTATTATTTTGATTGGGACCCCAATAAGGCAAAAACAAATCGAAAAAAACATGGGATTGCTTTTGAGCAGGCATCTACTATTTTTCTTGATCCAAGAATGATAAGCGTCTTTGACACCGAGCATAGCGAACATGAAGACCGATGGGCTACAATCGGAATTGATAGGAATGGCATTTTGTTGGTTGTAGTGCATACCTTTCAGCAGTTAGATGCCGATTGTTGCAAAATTAGAATTATTTCAGCCCGCAAGGCAACCAAAAAAGAATTAAAACAGTATCAGGAGGGAAATAAATGAAAAAAGAATACGATTTTTCCAAAGGTGAGAGAGGTAAGTTTTATCGTCCGGATGCAGAATTGTATCTGCCTATTTACATCGAGCCGGATATGATGGAAGTGCTAAGAAAATTTTCCAAGAAAAAAGGTGTCGAGGTTGCAACGATAGTAAACGAGTGGATAAAAAAAGACATCTCCATAGTAGAAACAATAACAAAATAACACATAACTAATCACTTGTGCGGATGGCTTTCCGCCACCGCATAGTTCAGGCGCTATGCCCGTGAATTCAAGCGGGCTTCGGATTGAGTCCTCACCAGTATATTCTCAGCCTCAGGTTTGTGTAATCGTCCATTCGTGTAATTCGTGTTCAGGTCTTTTCCAATTTATTTGGTTAGGCTATAATGAAAATCTATGCCAGATATAATCAAGCTCTTTATCTTGCCTTAATTATTATTGTACTGAAAACACAGGCTCTTGAGCCAGTTTAATCCACTTGTTGAAATAAAATCTGAAATTTCCTGTCTTTGTTGGAGTTATAGGCTTTATAACTTCTTTTCCGTCAGCCCCTTTCTCCATAATCACAATCTTTTTATCCATTAGAGCAGTCCATTTGCCCACATATAGAAATGTATACGGCTGGTCTCTATATATTATCTCATGGAGTTTATTACAGTATTCTATCTGTTTATTCCTGTCATACTCCTGCCGGATTTTTATTATTAATTCGTCAGCCTCTGGATTATTGTATCCGACAAAATTCAATTGGAATGGACCTGTCTGGCTTGAGTGCCATATCTGGTATAAATCAGGGTCAATGCCCATGCTCCAACCAAGGATTACAGCATCAAAATTTCCCACATCAATATATTTTTTTAAGAATACTGCCCACTCTACTGTGTCTGCCTTTACATCTATGCCGAGTTTCTTCCATGAATTCTGGGCAATAATCATTATAGCCTTACGAAGCTCATTTCCGTGGTTTGTAATAATTGTAAACTGAAAGGGCTTGCCATCCTTCTCAAGCCTCCCGTTTACCTTCTTCCACCCCGCCTCCTCCAGCAGTTTCAATGCACCCTCCGGGTCATAAGGGAGCGGTTTTATATTTTGATTATAATAATCTGTTTGTTTTACAAACGGACCTGTAATCTTTTCAGCCTGATTGTAAAATAAGAATTTAATTATCTCATCATTATTTATTGCCATCCCAAGTGCCTTTCTCACACGCCAGTCTTTAAACAATTCCCTCCTCATATTGTAGCCAATATAGCTGTAGCCATAAGAGAGTCCTGAGAAATTTTGAAATCTTTTATCCTTTTTAAATCTCTCTACCTGATGTGCCTGTGCATCATA
Organism: Nitrospinae bacterium RIFCSPLOWO2_12_39_16; assembly: GCA_001805005.1. Lineage (GTDB taxonomy): Bacteria > Nitrospinota > Nitrospinia > UBA9942 > UBA9942 > UBA9942. Next base: position 15,771 of record MHDO01000030.1, on the reverse strand, counting down.
GCTGTCCACAGTTCCTGCATAGAACTCCATCTCCTGCCCAAGGTAGTCAGGTATTATGCGGTATATATATTCCTTATAATTTGGAACACCTTCCCAGTATTTATCATTTCTAATAAGGTGGATATATTCATCCGATTTCCACTCCTTAAATTTAAAGGGGCCTGCACCTATTGGATTTCTGTTAAAATCGCTATCTCTCATTGTAAATTTATCAGGAGCAACCCCCTTTGCCTTTGCCTCTTTTTCCAGCGCCTCTTTATTTAAAAGATGTTCAGGGAGTATGCCCATCATCCATGTGCTTATAGCAGGTGAGTATAACCTCTTATAGGTAACCTTTACGGTATATTTATCAATAGCCTCAACAGATTTAATGGGTTCATAATCAGATACTCGTGGTGAGATGTTTCTTCCGTCCATTATAGCCTCGTAAGTAAATTTTACATCCCCTGAATCAAACTCATGCTCGTCATGAAATAGGATACCCTTTCTTAAATGGAAAATGATTACAGGATTATGCTCTGTAATTTGAACAAGTTGTTTTGAGAGAGGCTCAATTAAATCAGGGGCAGATACTGTTAAATATTTTTCAGGACGAATTGAAGGGAAGTAATTTTTGCCTAACACACCTTCCAATTTTTCAAAAAACTCCTGATCAACGGATTTAAGTGTAACTTTAATTCTCTGAGGGAAGGTTAGTGTTGCTACTACCTTTGCACCTTTCTTCTCAGGTCTTGGGTCTCTTGTCTCTATAAGTTCAGTCTGTGGTGGAAGTATGTCTATATTTGAGATTTGAGATTTGAGATTTGAGATTTTTATTTTTCGTATAATCTCATTTGCAGTAATAGGAGTTCTGTCTGGAAGGATCCCTTCTACATTCACAAAAAAAAGTGCCTCTTCATAAATCTCCCAGTTTGTGGCAAGTCTTCCGCGATAACGGAGTTCCTCATCATAATCAAGAAGCCCCTCAAATACCATAGAATTTATATCACTACTGGATGAATCAGCACTCAAGATAGGATTCAATATAGATGCATCACCGATTGAGCCTTGAATGAACTGATAGAGCCTCTCCCTGCTCCCCTTAATCTGGTTGTCATAAGTAGGAACCCAGAAAAAGGATTGAAGTAAAAGTATTGTGATAATAACTGGGATTATAAGAAGTAATCGTTTTACCATTTTATCCTATCTCCCCCAACTCCAACTTCTTCTGCCATCTCTTTTTAAGAGAGTCTTTGAGGAGTTGATGTTCGGAGACAGAGAGTGATGGGTCAATATCTATAAGTTTAAATGCCTCACTTCTGGCTGACTCCAATAATTTATAATCTCTTATTATATTCGCTATTTTTAACTCTGGCAATCCTGATTGTCTCGTTCCGAAAAATTCTCCAGGTCCCCGTATCTCCAAATCCTTTTCTGCTATGTAAAAGCCATCTGTGCTTTCTCTCATAACCTTGAGCCTCATCTTTGCCTCTTCAGAGATTGGATAATATGCAATGAGTATGCAGTATGATTGATACTCTCTCCTTCCAACCCTACCTCTCAGTTGATGAAGCTGTGATAGGCCAAATCTCTCCGCATGCTCTACTACCATTACAGATGCATTTGGGACATCCACACCTACCTCAATGACTGTTGTTGATACGAGTATATCTATCTCCCTTTCCTTGAACCTCCTCATAATATCCTCTTTCTCATCAGATTTCATTCTGCCGTGAAGGAGTCCTATCTTAAGATGAGGAAAGATATCTCTTTTGAAATGCTCCATCATCTCAGTTGCAGCCTTTAAATCCAGTTTTTCGGATTCTTCTATGAGAGGATAGACAATGTATGCCTGTCTCCCTGCCTTAATTTCTTTATCAATCAGTATATATGCCTCTTTAATCCTGTTTTCAAAAAAGAGGAGTGTGTTGATTGGCTTTCTCCCCGGCGGCATCTCATCTATCACTGACAGCTCAAGGTCTCCATAAACTGTCATTGATAATGTCCTCGGGATTGGGGTAGCTGTCATTACAAGTATGTCGGGGCTGTAGCCTTTATTTTTAATCGTTCCCCTCTGTATTACACCGAATCTGTGCTGTTCATCTATTATGGCAAATCCGAGATTTTTGAATCTGACCCCTTCTTGAATCAGGGCATGGGTGCCCACAATTATATTAATGTCACCATTTGATAACCGAGTTAGTATTTCCTCCCTCTCTTTCCCCTTTACACTACTTGTAAGTAAGGCAGTCTTTAAGCCTAATTGTTCTACAAGCTTGTGGATATTTAAAAAATGCTGTTCTGATAGTATCTCAGTGGGTGTCATGATGGCTGTTTGATAGCCATTCTCAACAACTATGAGCATGGTGTAGAGTGCTACAATTGTCTTGCCACTCCCTACATCCCCCTGAAGGAGTCTGTTCATAGGCTCTGGTTTTGATAGGTCACTCTTAATTTCATTTATGACTCTCTCCTGTGCCTGTGTTAATTTGAATGGGAGGATAGAACGGAGCTTATCTGTAAGATTACCGTCAACCTTAAACGATACACCTTTCTTTTCCTCCTGCCATCCCCTTTTTCTTATGGCAAGCCCCAGTTCAAGGAGAAAGAATTCATCAAATATGAGCCTCCTGTGATAATCAGTTAAATAGGTGTTTAAATTTTCAAGAGGAGTTCCCTTTTCAGGAAAGTGAATATTTTTAATTGCCTCTTTTAGTGGAATGAGTCTCTGGTTTTTCTTTATGTTTTCAGGTAAAAAATCAACAATAGAATCGGCATAATTATCCACAGCCTCTTTCATTATTGTTCTCAGTGTCTTTTGATAGATTCCCTCTGTTAAATGATAAATAGGGACGATTCTCCCAACATGGAGGAGTTCTGACGACCCGGTTTGGGATTCGGAGTCTTCTAATGTTTCTATATCAGGGTGGATTATCTCCATCCCTCCATGATATGAATTAAACTCCACCTCGCCGCTCATTATTATCTTCTGTCCTGTGGAGAATTTCTTATTCATATATTTTTCATTAAACTTAAACCACTTCCCCCTCATCAATCCTGTCTCATCCTTTATAACTACTTCAAATAGCCTCTTTCCCCACTTTGTTTTTATAACACCCCTTGATAAAATAGTGCCGGCTATAGTCTCAATAATCCCCCTTTGCCCCCCTTTATTAAAGGGGGGTGGGGGGGGATTTAAAATTTCTGAAATCTTCTTCATCCGGCTTCTGTCCTCATATCTCATCGGCATAAAATAGAGTGCATCCTCTATTGTTTGGATGTTTAGTTTGCTTAAGAGTTTAGCCCTCTTCTCACCAACACCTTTGACAAACTGAATAGAAGTTGAGGAGTTATTGAGTTGAGGAGTTATGGAGTTAATTCCTAAACTCTTAAACTCTTTAACTCCTAAACTCTCGAGGAGGTTCTGTGCAGTTTTAAGACGCTCTTTTTTTTCTGGGAGGCTTAATGAATCAAATCCTGAAAATAAATCCTTTATTTTGATGAGATTATTCTGATGGCTGACTGCTGATGACTGGTGGCTTAAAAAGGAAACAGCCCTGTCAATAAGGCTATTAAATGTAGATTCCAGATCGCGGAGGTGGGAAAGATTGGCAAAGGAGTTTTTTGATGCAAATTCTAAAGGTCTCTTAAGCTGTGAGATTATTTCATCAAAACTTTCTGGTATCAAAGGAAATTATAAAAGCAACCACAGATGAACACGGATAAACACAGATAAAACCTTTTCCCTTTTTAAATCTATGTAATCTGTGGTTTCAGTTAAGCTTTTGTTCTTCTATTATTTTATTAAGTTCAGTAAGTATTTCATTTATATCAAGTCCGTGCATAAGGGCACCAATCTCTATTGTCTCTGCAGTTGCGCCCATACACCCAAGACAGCCCATATTGTATTTGGTGAATATCCTCTTGGTCTGCGGATACATCTTCAGGCACTCGTTAATCTCCATCTCTTTAGTTATTTTCATAATTTTGCTTGTATCAGCCTAATTGTTATGCTATCATTTTTAAATTACATTTTCAATAAAGATATACGCTACAGAGGACACAGAAGAAAAATTATCAAAGCAACCACAGATGGACACAGATAAACACAGGAAAATAAGGATAAAAAAATCTGTGTAAATCTGTGTTTATCTGTGGTTAATTTTTTAGGAGGATTTAAAGATGTCAAGTAAATGTGATGTTTGTGGAAAAGGACCAAACTTTGGCAATAATGTAAGTCATGCCCATAATGTAACACACCGTAGGTGGAATCCAAATATCCAGAGGGTCAGGGTAATTGTGAACGGGACACACAAGAGGTTAAATGTCTGTAGCAGGTGTATAAGGTCAGGGAAGGTAGAAAAGATAGCTTAAGATTATTTGCCGCCAGCTGCCTTTTTTAGCTTTTTGAACTCCTTAACCCTCTCTACTTTTAAGACCCCTTTCAGCTTTTTTATGGAGTTTATGACCTTCTGGAGTTGGTCAAGTCCTGATATTTCAACAGAGAAATTCAGAAATGCCTCCTTGTTTTCAGTGGTCTCAATATCAGCTTGGCTGATATTAACCCCCTCAGATGCAATGGAGGCGCTTATATCTGCGAGTATCCCTGGCTTGTCAAGCGTATGAATATTTATCCTTACTTTATGGAGTGTTTTTTCCTTTAAATCCCACTCTACATTGACAAACCTGTCTTTATCATACTGAAGCTCTGCAATATTTGGACAGTCTATCGTATGTATAGTTACCCCTTTTCCCCTTGATATGAAGCCGATAATCTTATCCCCCGGCACAGGATTACAGCACATGGCAAACCTTGTAAGAAAATCTTCTACCCCTTTTATCTTTACGCTTCCAACTTCAGGTTTTTTTGTAACACGGCTGATAATCCTTTTAAACCTTGACTCCTCCCTCTTCTTCCTTTCTTCAATTTTATCCGGCGGAATCAGTTTCATCATGAGCTGATGGGCATGATACCTGCCATATCCTATTGCTGCAAATAGATTCTCTTCATTGGAAAAACCTGCAGTTTTTATAACCTCTGATATAGCTTCAGGCTTCAGCACTTCAGATGGACTCATATTATATTTCTGTATCTCTTTTTCAGTTATCTCCCTTCCGAGTGTTATACTCCTTGCCTTCTCCTCTATCTTCAGATAGTTTCTTATCTTTGTCCTTGCACGTGAGGTTTTGACAATCTTGAGCCAGTCCCTGCTCGGTTTATGGGCAGGGGAAGTTAGTATCTCAATAATATCTCCGTTGCTTAAATTGTATTTAAGGGGGACAATCTTCCCGTTGACCTTTGCCCCTATACATTTATCCCCGACATCTGTATGTATGTAATAGGCAAAATCTATAGGTGTGGCACCCTTTGGAAACGACATTACCTTTCCTTTCGGGGAAAATACATACACCTCATCAGGGAAGAGGTCTATCTTCATTGTCGCTAAAAATTCCTTTGGGTCTTTCATATCCTTCTGCCATTCAAGGATATGTTTTAGCCATGCAAATCTCTCATCAATCTTTGCAGCCTTTTCATCTTTTTTGCTGACCTCCTTATATCTCCAGTGGGCGGCAATACCATTTTCTGCAATCCTGTGCATCTCCTCTGTCCTTATCTGGAATTCAACCCTGTTTGATGGAGGCACTATTACTGTCGTATGGAGTGATTGATACATATTAGCCTTTGGCATGGCAATGTAATCTTTAATCTTTCCCGGTATTGGCTTCCAGATTGAATGGATTATGCCGAGTATTGAATAGCAATCCTTGACTGTATCTGTAATAATCCTTAGCCCTATAATGTCAAATACTTGGTCAAAACTTATACTCTGGTCAATCATCTTCTTATATATGCTGTAGTAGTGCTTGGGCCTTCCTATTACCTTTCCTTTTACATCAGCTTTATCCAGTTCCTTGTTGATGACAACAGCTATATTTTCTATAAACTTTACCCTCTCCTCGTATTTTTCTGCCACCCTATCCATAATTTCCTTATATTTATCAGGATAGAGATATTTGAAGGCAGGGTCTTCTAACTCTAATTTCATCCAGCCTATTCCGAGCCTGTTGGCGAGGGGGGCAAATATATCCAGTGTTTCACGGCTGATTTTCTCGCGTTTATCGGTAGACATATATTCAAGAGTCCTCATATTGTGCAGTCTGTCGGCGAGTTTTATGAGGATGACCCTAATATCTTTTGACATTGCCAGTATCATCTTTCTATAATTTTCAGCCTGCTGTTCTTCACTGCTGGCAAATTCAATCCTGCTGATTTTTGTGACGCCATCCACTAGAGAGAGAATCTCTTCCCCAAAATGTTCTCTTAGCTCTTCTAATGTTGAAATAGTATCCTCAATAGTATCGTGTAGCAGCCCAGCCGCTACACATGATTCATCCATCTTTAGTTTTGTCAGGATATGGGCTACCTCTAAGGGGTGGGATAGATATGGCTCACCTGATAGTCTGACCTGCCCTCTGTGAACCTTAGCAGAATAGACATAAGCCTTCCAGATTATGTCAATATTAGCCTCTGGATTATATGAATGTATAGCTTCTGTAATATCTTCTACTCTGACCATATAAATACAGTCTTCAGTCTTTAGTCTTTAGTCTTTTGACTGCCGGCTGATGGCTGCTGACTATTGACTGGTTTTTTCGGTGTTACATCTATTTCATCTTCACCTTTAAGTGATTTTTTGAAATTCTTTATTGCCTTTCCTATGCCGCTGCCGATCTCGGGTAGTTTTCCAAAACCGAATATTAAAAAAATAATCAGCAATACTATTACCAATTCTGTAATGCCCATTCCGAACATATTTCTCCCTAAGTTTATCCGCCATTATTCTAATAACTTGTGAATATGCTTGCAAGACATTTTTTATAAAGATATTATACTTTACTATGGCTATAGATATAAAGGAAATATGCTCAAAGAGTGCTGGAGATAAGGAGAGGCACATACTTATAGTAGATGATAACTCCATAATCAGGACTCTTCTTGAAAATATATTGAAAATGGAAGGGTATATAACATCTTCTGTCAATAACGGCAAAGAGGCATTGGATTATCTTAAAGATTCACAACCCAACCTCATTTTAATGGATATAGATATGCCTGTAATGGATGGCTACCAGACCTGTGAAGAGATGAGGAGCAGAAAAGAGTATGAGACAATACCTATTATTATGGTAACAGCAGTTGGCGATAAAGATATTGTTAAAAAAGTATTGTCTCTTGGAGCTAATGACTATATAGCAAAGCCCTTTGAGCCTGAGGAACTCTTATCCCGTATTGGTGCACATATAAAAGTAAAGGGGCTGATAGAGGAAAGAGAGAGGCTTTATACTCAGGCAGAACTCTATTTTCAGAGTTACAAAAATTCCAGTGATGCAATTATGATAACAGATACAAAAGGCAATATAGTAGATATAAATCAGGCATTTACTCATCTTTATGGATATGAGAGGGAGGAAGCTTTAGATAAAAATGTGAATATTTTGAAAACCTCCCATACTACTCCTGAATTTTATAAAAGAATGTGGATGGAGATTTTAAACAAGGGGTATTTTAATGGAGAAGTAATCAATCTTACAAAGGATAAAAAGGAGATTCCTGTCATACTTTCTATTACAGCCATTAAGAAGGATGGCAATGTTATTGGTTACATGGGGGTGACAGTGGATATTACTGTTAGAAAGCAGTTGGAAGATGCACTTAAAGAATATAATAGGACTTTAGAGCAAAAGGTTAAGGAGAGGACAAAGGAGATTGAGGATACACAGGATGCAACAATTATTGGGCTTGCAAAATTAGCAGAGTATAGAGACCCTGATACAGGCGCCCATTTAGAAAGGATAAGGAATTATTGCAGATTGATTGCACAGGAACTTGCAACAAGAGAGAAATTTAAGGGTATAATTGACGAAAAATATATAGACCTGATATATAAATCAAGCCCCCTCCATGATATTGGGAAAGTCGGGATACCTGATAATATACTTTTAAAGGCTGACAGATTGACTCCTGAAGAATTTGAGATTATGAAAAGACATGCAGTTATTGGCGGGGATGCAATTACGGCAGCAGAAAATAGATTGGGTACTAATAAGGGTTCGTTTCTTACAATGGGTAAAGAGATTGCATATTGTCATCATGAGAAATTTGATGGCTCAGGTTATCCATATGGATTTAAGGGGGACAAGATACCATTATCAGCACGTATAATGGCTCTTGCTGATGTTTATGATGCACTGACAAATAAAAGAGTTTATAAAGAGGCATGGATTCATAAGGATACAAGGGAGATTATTATAAAAAATTCAGGGAAGCATTTTGACCCTGACATTGTGGAAGCATTTTTAAGAATGGAAGGAGAGTTTATTAAGATAAAGAAACACTATCAGTTTGAGGAATAAAAACAAAAACCTATATTATATCTGATGGGTTGAGAATTTCTAACGGGATTTATTGAGATGGGATAGAGTGGGTATCCTTCAATCCCATCATTTCCCTTATAATAGGCGGGATAAATATATCGTCTGTATTATATTTTTTTAGCTGGATGCTTAATATCCTGCATTTTTCCTTTGCAGGCAATCTGCTGTCAATAATTATTATATCCTTGCCTTTTAGGTTACATGCCCCGCTTTCAATCCTGAACTCCTCATCATTAAGGTTTCTGTATTTAACATCTACAGATAATCTCTTTGCGAGGGATTCAAGATTGTGAAGGATATCTTCATCATCCATAATTCATTAATGCTCAAGGAATCGCATTATGTCATTATAAAATGCAAAGAGCATGAGAGAGACCAATATGAATATACCTACCTGCTGTGCAAACTCTCTTGACCTCACACTGACAGGTTTTCTGAAGATTATCTCTATCAGGAAAAATAAAATATGCCCTCCGTCAAGAACAGGTATTGGAAGCAGGTTAAGAATACCAAGGTTGATACTTATAAGTGCAGCAAAGGTGGCATAGGGTAAAAATCCCTCACTTGCAAATTCTCCTGCCTTCTGAAAAATGAGCAGGGGTCCTCCAATATTCTTTGCAGAGATGTCGCCTGTAATCATCTTATACATTGCCCAGAAGGTAAGATAGATAATATCCCATGTCCTTTCAAATCCCTTAATTGTGGCAGTTATAGGATTATACCTCTCGGTTACAAGCATTGGCTCAATCCCTATGAGACCAACCTGCTGGTCTTTTCCAAAGACATCCTTTACAGTTTCAGCCTTCGGTGTTATTTTCAGATCAATTGTTTCTCCACTCCCTCTTTTTACTTTGAAGGATAGTTCTTTGCTCGGGCTTTTGTGGATAATCTCAGCCATCTGATGCCATTTATCAACTGATTTCCCCTCTATCTCAACAATTGTATCCCCACTTTTTAAGCCCGCTACCTCTGCAGGATGGCCAATTCTCACATTCCCCACTGCTGACGAATCTGAAGGGACTTTAATGCCTACCATAAATACAATGGCAAGTATTGCTACTGAAAAAAGGAGATTAAATATCGGTCCAGCCGAGACTATTGCCAGTCTTACCCCTACAGGTTTGTTTGTAAATGACTTTTCTAAATCGGTTACCTGCTCCTCGGGGTCTTCTCCTACCATCTTTACATATCCGCCAAGAGGGACGGCAGAGATAAGATATTCAGTCTCGCCGATTTTTTTACCGATAATCTTGGGGCCAAATCCGAGTGAAAATTTTTCAACCCCAACCCCGCTTCTCTTTGCAATGAGGAAATGTCCAAGTTCATGAACAAAAATCAAAGCACCTAACAAAATAACAGCCGAAATAATTGTCTCCACTTAATCCTCCTTTTTACTGTGTTACAACTCTGACATCCTGAGGCACTTCAAAATGAAAAATATCATCAGATAGTTCTTTATTTATTTCTATGCTTGAGAAACTTATAATAGTCTGATTTCCATATATATCATAGATGGTGCTCATTTCAATTTTAAAATCTTCACTGTTTACGCCAATTACCAATTTTGTCATGTTTGGCTGAGATTTTTTTGGAATTAATCTTAGCAGATATTGATATTGTGAAATTCCCCCTTCGCTCTCAAGTCCAATATTAAATATATTCCTCAGTTTACCGCTTCCAGCCAGAAAAATGTTTGGCGAATGAGAATCTATATCGCCTGTAACATTACTTATCATTACCTGTTTATCTATCGGCACATAAAACCAGATGACCTTGCCATCAGAAATAATAAACTGTGCTTCAGGCTCTTTATATTCCCACCTCATCATTCCGGGCTTCTTTATAAATACACGTCCCTTGCTGACCTGTTTTTGCTTTACAGTTTTTAAGATGGAGGTTTGTGTAAAATCAGCCTGAAAATTCCCCGTCTTTTCATACCTATCTTGAACCCTGTCAATTATCTCATCAAGAGTCAGGGAATGTGAGATATTCGCAGACAATAATGTAATTATACAGATGATGGGTGCAAGATGCAATTTTGTAATCATATAGAAATTATAAAAATTTGCCACGGAGGCACAGAGACACAGAGATATTAAAGACTTTTCAAAATATTTATATTTCCTCAGTGCCTCAGTGTCTCAGTGGTTTAATCAGGTTTTAGTTCTTTTTAAAAAAATTTATCAAAATGAGTCCTGCAAAGAAGCCGCCTATGTGGGCAAACCATGCCACTCCTCCACCCTCTGAACCAGATGCAACTGTGCTATTTAAAAACTGAAGGACTATCCAGAATCCAAGAACAACCATTGCAGGGATTTTTATCATCTTTATAAAAAAACCAAATGTTACCAGAGTTAAAATCCTCGCATGTGGAAATAACAATAGATAAGCCCCAAGAATACCTGAAACTGCACCACTGGCACCAACCATTGGTATCTTTGAATTTGGGGCAAGAAATATATGTGTTAAAGATGCCACTGTGCCGCATATAAGATAGAAAAATATGAATCTGATATGCCCCATAGAGTCCTCTATATTATTTCCAAATATCCAGAGGTAGAGCATATTGCCTATTATGTGCATGAAGCCCCCGTGCATGAACATAGAGGAATAGACTGTAAAAAATACAGGCATCTGAACAGGGGGACCAATATCAACACTATGAGTTATCTCATAAGGAAAGGCGCCATATGTAAATATAAACTTCTCATATCCAGCCCCAAGGGAAAGTTGATATATAAAGACAAGTATATTTGCTGCAATTATCCCTATGGTAACAATGGGGAAAATTTTTGTCGGATTATCATCTTTTAATGGAATCATAATAAGAACAGAATACAGGAGTCAGGATTCAGAATCCAGAATTTTTTTATTGCTAAATTTTTTCTGGAGGGATAGTGTTGTAAGTTGAAATTGATTGTGCTATATTTTAAACATGACTACGGCAACCGTTCCGAAAAAAATAATAAGAGAAAAAATAAATACGACTAACGCTAAAATAGTGAAAAAGCATATTTATCCATTGATTACCCCTGAGGAGCGGCTTATGATTTGGGAAAGGGTGAGGGGGATTTGGAAGAACCGAAAACCAGACCCTCTTCAGGAATTAAAGAAAATGCGAAAAGAATGGGAGAGAAAAATCAGCTAAATTTGTGTATACCCTTGATACAAATGCCATTATCTATTTTCTAAAAGATGAAATAAGTGTTGTTTCGTTTAAGAAAATTCCAAATATATCTCTGCATAGGATTTAATCAAGCTAAGTTGACCATATCAATCTCTCAATCTCAGACAGTATTTCCCCTGCCTTGCCTATCAGTGATTCGTTTACAACATCTGATATTGGTGTCTCTTCGGCATTAACCTCAATCACATAGGCACCGTGCTCCTTTGCTATGAGTGGTAAAGATGCGGCAGGCTGGACAACAGCGGATGTCCCCACAACGAGCATTACATCACACTCATTTGCTGCCTTATATGCCTGTTGAATGGCATCATAAGGAAGTGATTCACCAAACCAGACTATATGAGGTCTTAGCATGGCTCCACATTCACATGATGGGGGTATTTTAGATAATGGGGTTTCAAAATTATCCGTAACCTTCCCATCTCTCAGACATCTAACCTTCCATATATTTCCATGCAGCTCCACCATTTTTTTATTCCCTGCCTTTTGGTGAAGACCATCCACATTTTGTGTAATCAACAGAAATTCAGGGAATCTCTTTTCAAACCTCGCAATAACCTCATGCCCCTTATTTGGTTTTAAAGGCTTAAGCAATTGCCTCCTCCAGTCATACCATTCCCAGACTAATTTTGGATTGCTTTCAAAAGCCTCAGGAGTGGCAAGCTCCTCAGCCCTGAAATTTCTCCATAATCCATCCTCACCCCTGAATGTAGGGACACCACTCTCGGCAGATATACCGGCACCGGTAAGAACTACTACATTTTTTGCAGAAATAAGGGCATCTTTACCACTGTTCATTAGGTGATAGACAGAAACCATTTAATGAATATATACCATTATATTTCAGCAACATAATAATTAATACAACATTATTATGCGGAGACCTTTTCGAAATCATCCTGATTCAGACGAAAGGCGGTTCTGCGCTGCGACCTACTCCGGACGATGTTGCCCGCCTTTCAAGAGTTGCCAAACGTCACGGAGCGAAGGCGGTCATCCTATCGGAATGGCGGCGTGCCGAGAAACTTGATCTTTTCAAGCTCAATGGTACGCGCTGGCAATCGGTCTCACCGAAGGAAATCTTTGGTTGATCGAAGAATAACGGAAGGCAGCGAACAAGCGGTTGGAGCGGACGGTTGATGGGCGTGTTCAGCCTTGATTCCAACCCCCCGCCGCTCAACCGCACCGTTCACAGTAAAAATTTACACTCCAAAATCAACTCCCTACTACCAGCGAAACTATCTTTCCTATTATAAACCCCACCACTGATGCGATGCTTCCAATAATTGCTACCTCAATACCACTTTTTAGCCAATTACCTTTTGTAACAGTTGTCTTGCCAATCCCTACGCCAAATAAAAATAATAGGGATGTTACAACGGCAACCTTTAAGGCTGTAAAGGGGTTATCCATAAGCATATAGGGTATAAGAGGCGGGAGTGAGCCGATTGCAAATGAAATGCCCATGATTGCACCAACCTTCAATGGGTCGTCAAATGTCTCCTCCATTATTCCCAGTTCTTCCCTCATCATAAACCGCACCCAGAGTTTCTTGTCAGATGTAACCCTCTTTACTATCATCTCAACCTCATCCTCTTTAAAACCAAGGTTACTATATATCTCCCTTATCTCCTCAGTCTCTTTCTCAGGCATTTCATCAATCTCTCTTGTCTCCCTCTTTATCTCATTATCAAAGAATTCCCTCTGGGATTTTGTAGAGAGATATGCCCCAAAAAACATGGAGATTGCACCTGCAACCATCTCTGCCAACCCTGAAAGGAGAACCATCTTTACATCAGCCATGGAAACGGTAACACCTGCAATAAAACCAATGGCAGTAACAAGCCCGTCGTTTATACCAAAAACAACCTCTCTTATAATTCTTCCCTTCGGTGTATGCCAGTCCTCATCATGGAATTTTTTAAGATAGTCCATAATTAGTGTCAGTGATTATTGATTCATAATATTGAGCATCTCTCTGACAGCCCTCTCCATCCCTACAAGAACAGCCCTCGCTATTATATTATGACCTATATTTAACTCGGATATCTCTTTTAAATCAGAAATCCTTTTGACATTTTTATATGTCAGGCCATGCCCTGCATGAACTATAAATTTAGACTTATAGGCAAATTTAACCGCATCCTTTACCTTTTCAAACTCAACATCCGATTCTTTCTCCGTTTTTGCCTCGGAATACTTTCCAGTATTTATCTCCACACAATCAGCCCCTATCTTTTTTGCTGTCCTAATCTGCTTCAAATCAGGGTCAATAAATATACTTACAGGAATATCAGCTTTCTTAAATGTTTTAATGGCTCTCCTTATATAATTTTCCTGCAATATTACATCAAGCCCTCCTTCAGTTGTTATCTCCTGCCTTTTTTCGGGAACGAATGTTACTTGGTCGGGCTTGACAGAGAGGGCAATATCAATCATTTCTTTTGTTGCTGCCATTTCAAGATTCAGCTTTGTCTTTACAACCTCCCGCATTATGCGCAGATCTCTGTCCTGAATATGCCTACGGTCCTCTCTTAAATGGATTGTAATGCCGTGCGCACCGGCAAGCTCTGCCAGAACAGCCGCAGCTATGGGGTCAGGCTCTGTAGTCTTCCTTGCCTCTCTCACAGTTGCAACATGGTCAACATTTATACATAGCTTTGCCATAGTTATATTTTACAGAGTGAGTCTGATTAATGTCAACAAAACAGTGATAGCGAAGGAAATGATACTTTTTGATGAGTAAATCGGTATATGATTATTTATAATGTGCAATCTTTAAAATACTATTTTTTTTGCTTAAATCTATTTGCCTCTTTGATAAACTCTGTGAAAATATTTTTAGAGCAGGAATCTTTATTATAAATCCTCTCAGGATGCCACTGGACCCCGACAATAAAGCCATCGCCATTAGATTCAATAGCCTCAATCACTCCATCCTCTGCAACTGCACTTACATTAAAACCTGTGCCTGTTTTTTTAATTGACTGATGATGAGTACTGTTTACTTTGCTGGAATCAGCCCCAGTAATTTCAGACAATCTTGTGGAGGGATGAATCTCTATCTTATGATATGGAATGTCAGATGGTGTAGATTGCTTATGATTGATTTTTTCACTATATTGGGACGGTATATCCTGATAAAGTGTGCCTCCGAAATATACATTTATTAACTGATGTCCACCACATATACCAAGAACAGGCATTCTCTTTTCTACAGCAAATTTTAATAACTTAATTTCAAAGTCAGTCCTATCGGGCTGAATTTTACCAAGTCTTGGATGAGGTTCTTCTCCGTAGAGTTTTGGATCAATATCAAATCCACCACCTGATATTAAAATCCCATCAATCAGGTTTATAAATCTTGATATGCTATTCTCATTTTTAGTGGGACATAACAAAAGCGGAATACCGCCTGAAACTTCAACAGCAGTAACATAACTTTCCTTTATAAAAAAAGAGTTCTGCCCATTAATTTCATTATAGTCAGAGGTTATGCCTATCAAAGGAGCTTTCATGGAACCCATTATAACACTCCATTAAATAGATGCAAAAGGACTTCTATTTCTGTATATTTAAGACATGGCTTATAAACATTCAATTGACCCGATTTTGTTGGCGGATTTTGTTACTGCACAGAAAGGAGATAGGGTAATTGACCTTGGGACAGGAAGCGGGGTGATTGCTCTCACTCTGGCAAAGAGGTTTAAGGATATTGAGATAGTTGGGCTTGAACTTCAGGAGGGTCTTGTAAAGATAGCAAGAGAAAAGACCTCCCCTTTTTCCCCTCCTTCGCAAGGAGGGGAGAGGGGTGGTTATATTGAGATTATAAAAGGGGATATTCGGGATGTTAAATCAATGTTTGATGCAGAGTACTTTGATATAGTAGCAGGGAATCCTCCTTATAGAAAAGCAAATGACGGTAGGATTAATCCTGATAGAGAAAAGGCGATTGCAAGGCATGAGATAAAGATTACCCTCTCTGAATTTTTGAAGGCAGGGAGGTATCTCGTAAAAAACTTAGGCTCAGTAAATATCATCTATCATCCTTATAGACTGACAGAACTCTTATCCACAATGACAGAAAACAAAATTACGCCAAAGAGAATTCAATTCGTCCATCCAAAGATTGATTCTAAGGCAGAGATGGTTATGGTTGAGGGGATAAA
>MHDO01000029.1 GCA_001805005.1 Nitrospinae bacterium RIFCSPLOWO2_12_39_16 | reverse complement strand
TGAAGACAACCCTGATGCGTCGAAGTAAATTTTCATATACAATCTTTCCTTTAAAAATAATTTATATAACTCTCTGTATTATTGCTATGCTCTCAATATTCACAAACCGGTATGCCATTGCACAAGATGATGAGAGGATAAAGAGAGGCAAAGAGGCATACAAAAAATATTGCTCTGTCTGTCATGACGAGACAGGAACAGGGGATGGCCAGGGTGCCGTGATCAGTGGGATTTTACCCCGTGACCTGACGGATAAAGCATATATGTCCCTTTTATCAGATGATGAAATAGTAAAGATAATTCGCTATGGAGAAGATGCATTCCCCCATCTCCAGATGCCTGGCCAGGGTAACGAAATACCAGAATCCGTAGGCTGGGATATTGTTTATTACCTCAGGACAATAGCAGTTGACAAAGGACCTCTAAAGGCTCCCTCTCCTCAGGAAAGGGCAAAGAGATTTAAAGAACCATTGGGAAGGGGAAAGATATATTACCTCCGCTATTGCTCATCCTGCCATGGCATTTCAGGAGATGGAAAGGGATGGGCTGCAAGGGGATTATTAGAGGGTAAACCTGCTGCCCTGAATGACCCTGCTTTAATGTCTAAATTTACCGAACAGGACATTTTGGCTCATGTTAAAGGATTAACGAAAAAAGAAGATAGGGACATGCCAATCTTTGGAAAGTCCATTACCAATGATATTGTAAAGGTTATTGCTTCATATGTAAAGACTTTATCAGCCATTCCGGGCAGATAAAATAGTGATGGCGGAGATTGTTAAGAATAAAAGATATTGGTGGTTTATTAGCCAACAGGGCAGATGAGGTTGCCGAGTTTCTCCGAGAGTCTTAGATTTTCCCTATAGTCCACCGGAACATCTATAATTGTCGGCATTTTCTGCTTAAGAGAATCTTGGAGTGCAGGTAGGAGTTCTCTTGTGCTGGATATTCGGTAGCCTTTCATGCCAAAACTCTCTGCATATTTGACAAAGTCAGGATTGTTGAAATCGGAACCGAAGTCCACTCCAAATTCGTTAACCTGCTTCCACTTTATGAGGCCGTAACCATTATCATTGAAAATAACCACCGTAAACGGAGTCTTGAGGCGGCAGGCTGTCTCAAGTTCCATAGAGGTCATCATAAACCCGCCGTCACCACATACGGCAACAACTTTTTTTCCCGGATTCAATAGCTTTGCAGAAATGGCAGCCGGCACACCAAATCCCATTGAGGCAAAACCGAAGGAAATCAGCACCGAATTCGGCTCATAAGCCTGATACATCCTTGCAACCCATATCAAATGCGCCCCTACATCACTCACTAAAATGTCATCCCTGTTCAGGACACTGCGTATATCGTTAATTATCCTTTGAGGTTTAATCGGAAAACCTTCATCCCTCGCACATTCCTCAATCTCGCGAAGAATATAGTCTCTTAAGACTTTTCTCGCGGAGCTGATCTTTGGTTTTGTTCTCCCTATCAATAATCTGAGACTCTCACGGATATCTCCTAAGAGCTCTACCGCAGGCGTATAGTGAAAATCCACATCCGGAGGAAGGATATCTACATGCACAATCTTCTTATCCCCCTGAGGGTTCCAGCCTTGTGGGTCATATTCTGTAAAATCATACCCTATGGCAATAACTACATCGGCATCATCAAATCCACAGTTTACATAATCGCGGGACTGCAGGCCTACAGAGAGGAGACACAGAGGGTCATCAGCCGGAACAGACCCCATGGACATAAAAGTATTTGCCACAGGTAACTGAGTATGGTGCACAAAATTCCTAAGTTCTTTAGATGCGTTACTGCGGATAATCCCGTTACCTGCAAGGATTATAGGATTTCTGGCATGGTTAATTATGTCGGCAGCCTCTTTGAGAATCTTCTCATCCGGATAGGGATAGGTGACCTGTCTGATGAGCATGGGACGGCCTTTCACCTCTTCCCCCGCCACATCGGAGGGCACCTCAAGGTGGCAAGCGCCGGGCTTTTCTGCCTGTGCAATCTTAAACGCCTTCCTCACCACCTCCGGTATGACATCAGCCCTGTCTACCTGTGCATTCCATTTGGTTATGGGTTTAAAATGGCTAACTATATCTACAAACTGTTTCGTCTCTTTATGCGCCCTTCTGAGATTAGTCTGACCTGTTATGGCTACAACCGGGGCATAATCAAGCTGGGTATCAGCAAGTCCGGTAGTGAGATTTGTTGCCCCAGGACCTAATGTGGCGAGACATACGCCCGGTTTACCTGTCAGTCTCCCTACAACACTTGCCATAAATGCCGCACACTGCTCTCATGCCTTGTAGTTACGAACTTGATAGAGGAGCCCCTCAAGGAGTTGAGGATATGCATAATCTCCTCTCCCGCAACCCCAAAGATATATTTCACACCTTCATTTTCAAGACACTTGACAAGCAGGTCAGAGGCTTTCATAGTAAACCTCCAGCAGTTTAATGGCAGGAAATTACTCTTATGTGTGTAATATAAGCCCGCGAAAAATAGTTGTCAATGGAAAATACCCTATTGTGTCAAACTACATTTAATTTCTCTAATTCTTTCTTAAGAAAATCTGTACCCTTATAATGGATTGAGTTTATTTTTAGGTAAGATGCGGCGTTGGCGAACTCCTCTATGTCATCAATATATACACATTCTTCCGGTTTTACACCACATAATTTTACAGCCTCCCTATATATTTTCGGATGGGGTTTCATTACGTGGATTTTATAAGATAATACATGATAGTCAAATATTTTCAGTATATTAAATTTTCTCTCACAGAACTCATAATGAAGGGCATTTGTATTTGAAAGGAGGCATAGTATATATTTTTTCTTTAATTCAGTCAGTAAATCAGCCACATCTTTTTTTAATGTAAATATATCAGTAAATATTTCTTTGAACTCATTAAAGGAAATGTCGAAATTAAAACGACCGTCCAGATACCTATAAAATTCCTCTGCAGAAATCTCTCCATTGTCAAAGGCTATATCTATCTTTGATTGATAGATAAAAATATTTAATTCCTCTGCTGGAATGTTTATTAAATTAACCAGTTTAGATATGCTTATTTTATGGTCAAAGTCTAAAATAACCCTGCCCAAATCTGAAATGATGGCTTTAATCATATTATTTATACAATTATAGATTTTATCTTTTTTACTAATACCTAATTTATAAAATGCCGATATTTAAGTCAAGAATATCGGTGAAAAAGTATGGGGGTGTTTATGAAAAGGATAATTTTATTTCTCTTGTTAATAATCCTCTTTTCATGTCAATTCACCTTTGCAGATGATGCCAGTCCATATAAAAAGAAGAGGCAGAAGGAAGTCCTTTCATTGTCCTATACAATGTTCTTCAACAATCACCGCTATGATGAGATGAGCATTTACCTATCTACTATTCAAAAAGATAGAGAAGGCTATCTGATACTATACACTGTTGTGGTACTACTCGCCAAAAATCTCGTAGGAAGCGGCTGGTTCAGAACTCCTGTAAATTATCAGCAGGATTTTATAAGGGATAAGACAGATATAAACGTTATACAGAGAATAGATGGCATACAGGTTGTTATCAATAAAGATGGAACAATGGTTGGAAAGGTATTTAGTTTCAACCAGAATCCGACAGATATTGTAATGGATGTGCTTTGTAAGTTATTCGGGACGGCGGCTTAAGCAAATAACATGCTACAGAGTATGTATTCTAAAAAAGCATTTCTGACTATATCTGCAACTGTAGTATTTTCCTTTTCCACCTTTCTTTTTAGTATAACTAACATATACATCTGTGTCCTTTTAAGTGTATGCATAAGCCCTCTTATATGATGTATATTTATACATTGCGTTTTTTGTCAAAGATTTTAAAGACCCTGAAATAAATTTCTGATTATAAAAAAAGACATTTTGTAACTCCATCCTAAAGCAAAAATATTGACATGAAACGCTGTCTAATTATATAGTATTGCCAGTTATAGGGTAAGTATAAATATGATAAGCAAAGGAAGAAATTATGCGATACCTGAAGATTCATACGCTTGAGAAAGGCTGGTGTGACAAGAATGAAGTATTGCTCCATACCGCTTTCCAGCTTCTCACAGATTTTATTGAGAAAGAGAAACCAGACAAGATTGTTGATTGGAATGCAGATAAATTACATAGACAAGCATGGAAAGAAATCAAATCACTATATAATTGGTGGAAAAAGGAGCGTCCAGCACGGAAAAGCCCGCTTGATAATAAGAGGCTGAAGCATCCTCCTTTGAAATTTGAAAAGATTCCAGATTCAGATTTATATAAGATGGTCGAATATGACAAAAAGAAATACGCAAATTATTATCGTGCTTTGGAGGAACATTGGAAGCTTGAACAAAAGTGGGAAGAAGAAGACCAACGCAATCTTCATCGGTTGATTGATATCAGAAAATTTCTATGGACATAGAAGATATTAACTCAAAAAATGCGTGAATGATTACTTCTCATCTCCCCCCCTTCTAAATGAGGGGATGAAGAGATAGTTATTCACTTTTCAAGTGAAACCCTCACGAGCCTTCGGCTCACAAAGGTGGATGAAAATATATCACCCTCCCCTCAATCCCCTCCCATCAAGGGAGGGGAAGTAATAATAAGTTCCCTCTCCCCTTGTGGGAGAGGGTTAGGGTGAGGGGCAACAAAAGGTATTTTCGAGTGAAATATTTTTTCGGAAAAACTCTTTAATGATAATGACTTCTCTAAAGTAATGATAGCCGAAAATAATTACTTTAAAATACGATATGCTCTCATGCAATATTGTTGTTTTTTGATTCAGGAATAATAAAAGACAGAAAGTGTATAATAACTTGTTAGGGGCGTACTCTCGTACCGTATGTAGATGGACAAGCCACAAAGGGAAAAGGTGAGACGGCTGGTCAAAGCCAGTCATGATGCCTATTTAACTATCATTGCTGACACGAGCCACTTTCAAAGTTTCAAGGAACGACTAGATCGAGTCCAAATCGTGCTTCGCGACATACTGCGAAAGAAAGCATGCTCCGAGAACTCTTTAAAGGATATACCCACTTTTGCCCGATATTTGTTTGGACTTCGCGAAGACGCTGTTCGTCTAAAGCTTCCAATACTTCCGTTTGATCGAGAGATAGAACTTCTGAACGACTTCGTTATTGCGGCGCTTGAACAACGCCGCTCAACGAAGTACTCGGGCGAATGCGCTTCTTACGGAGAAACCCTTCTAAATTGTTATCTCGATATCTTCATTACGCTCACAGTAAGCAAGACTCCGCGGCACCTCGGGGCCAAACCATCTTTCTTGGTAAATCCTACAACTGGTGCTAATTTGGAACTCGACATCATGATAGAAGACTTTCGGCTGGCATTTGAGTTCCAAGGTGAGCACCACTATGTAGACGCCAAGGTGATTGAGCGAGACAAATTCAAATTGACCAAGTGCGCCCAATTTCAACGCATTCTGATTCCTGTAAATCCGTATCAGCTACAGGCTACTGCCCTTCAGACACTCATCCTTAATTCCATCAAGGATCAACTTAAGATTGGCGCGCTGTTCTCAAGGACAGAGACCTTCAATCCATTGGAAGTTTCGGTGTCGAACAAGCAGCTTCTCCAATTCAGCAAGGCGGCTCAACGCATATTCTTGTCGAACATGCTGTTCTCACGTGCTTTGCGGTGGGTCGACGACTATGCGGCTTTATACATTGCGAAAATTTCTTCGCATAGTCCGATCTCAACGTCCACACCCGCTCATAGACTGTTAGCCCCAAGCCAAGACTTGGATGTTGAAAGCATTTATCGGAAACTTTCTCTTGTCACAAAATTGAGAAGGAATAAGTTACCCAATGAATCGCGCCCCTAATCCAGCGGTCAACCGGACCGCCCACAAGCTGCAATTGTGGTATCCCTCCGCGCTGGCGCGCTCTGGCGGCCGATTACCTCCACGTTATTCTCTGAAAAACTCACAGTGGATTATCTCCCCTCACACCACTCCCTTGCATTCCGGAACATTCTGAGCCATGGTGATATTTTTACAAAGTTTTTTACTTGCCTCAGCACCGCTCTTAAGACCTTTATCGCCAGTCTCAGTTTTTTCTCATTAACATCTTTAACAAATTTGTTAGATGATTTGCATTTAAGCCCATTGTGTGCTAAATTTTCTGCAGATAGCAAACCCGTTGGAGGGGTTTTATGGAGACATGCGTTTTAGTAAACAATATTGAAAAATATAGCGGTAAATATGTGGCAACAAAAACTTTTGAGGATAAGGATGTAATTAGCTTTGGCGATGATCCTGTTAAGGTATTTAATGATGCAAAAAAGGCAGGGGCTGACGACCCAGTGGTATTTTATATTCCTGAAAAGGATACAATTCACATATATCTATGCCGATAAGAGAATGTCCTTTTACATTCTGCGGCAACGACATTTACCGTCCCATCTTACCAGTAAGAATAATTAACCCACATACAAGCGGAAATTATAGAACACACGGCATAATTGATACTGGCGCAGATGAATGTGCAATACCAGCAGCGTATGCCCCGATATTAGGTCACAACTTACAGGCTGGTCAAACAAAAAAAATCAGAACCGGCAACGGATTAACAGTTGCCTATGCACATACAACAAAATTTGAAATTTTTCACCCTGAAACCACAGAACTTTTATACACTATGAAAGATACCCCAGTAGATTTCCTGCCGAATTTGAATGTGGCATTGCTGGGAGCAAACAACTTTCTGAGCCGATTCATATTAACAATAGACTATCCAAACAAAAGATTTTCAATAAAGTATCCATAAAATTCTATTGACAGTCTATCTTCTTAAGTTCTATACTCTGCCCTGAAATACAATATGTGCAGGGCTCTTATGCAATATTGTTGTTTTTTTGATTCAGGAATAATAAAAGACAGAAACTGTATAATAACTTATTCGCCCTGGCGGGCAAGTTTGTGAAGAGGAGTTAGAACGTGGAGAAGATACGCTGGGATCAATCATTCAGTGTCGGCGTTGCGAAACTCGATGAGCAGCACAGGCACATCATTGACATGATCAATCTGCTTATAGAGAACGTCGAGCCAGACATTCGTTCCGAGCCAATCTCGGAGACCCTGACGAGAATGACCAAATACGCGGAGGAGCACTTTGATACGGAGGAGCAACTCCTCGCACAGCACGCATACCCTGAGATCTTGAGTCATAAGGAGGAGCACGCTGTCTTTTGCAAGAAAACGGCTGCTTTCTGTCTGGATACGATGAGCTATAAGACCTCCGTACCTGAGGAAATCCTTCTCTATCTCAATGACTGGTGGACGAACCATATTCTGACAATAGACATGAGATACCATTCTTTCTTCAAGGAGCGAAGTATCACATAACGCAAGCTAATAAGGCGATGCATCTGCCTCCCTCATCCATAGCTCACAACTGATCACCAGATCTTATCCTATAAATACTCACAGTGGATTATCTCCCCTCACACCACTCTCTTGCATTCTGGAACATTTTGAGCCAAGGGGAAGCCTTGAGGTTCTTTTTCATATTCTCTGGCATCCATGCCCACTGCCATTTGAGGAATGTCCTTTCAGGGTGGGACATCATGGCAATATGCCTGCCATCGGGTGTGCATAGTGATGCAATACCGAGGGGTGAACCGTTTGGGTTAAATGGATATTTTTCTGTTATTTCACCATTATCATCGGCATATCTGATTGGGGCGAGTCTTTTATCTATGACTTCTTTTCGCATTTTCTCATCCGGGAAATGGGCAAAGCCTTCTCCATGATTTGCCCATACTCCTAAAATAGAGCCTTCCATCCCATTTAGCATTATTGAAGGGCTTTCAATAATCTTCACTGTTGCAAATCTTGATTCCAGTCTTCCTGATTTATTATGAATAAACCGAGGCTGAAATTTACCTGCTATCCCCTGCCAAGGAACCCATCCAAGCAGAGCCATTAATTGACATCCGTTACATATTCCGAGGCTGAATGTATCGGGTCTATTATAAAATTTTTGAAATTGTTCATAGAGTTTTTTATTGAATCTTATTACCCCTGCCCATCCTTTTGCCGAATCAAGGACATCTGCATAACTAAAGCCTCCTACAAACGCTATGCCTTTAAACTGTGCGAGGGTTATCCTGTCATTCATTAAGTCTGTCATTGTTACATCCCAAGTATCAAACCCTGCCATGTAAAACGCCGAAGTCATTTCTCTATCACCATTACTCCCTTCCTCCCGGATTATTGCAACAGGAGGCTTAACATTTTTCTTTATAATAACTTCAGGTGTTTGTTCGGGTATAAAGGTGATTTGATATGCCGGTGCCATCCTATCATAGATATTTTTTTTCTCCTCAAGGACACATTCAGGATTTGTCTGGAGCATATCAAGTTGATGACTCGTCTCCTCCCAGATTCCCCTTAAGACTCTCATGTCTTCATCTAAGACAACCCCCTCCCTTTCTCCCTCCCCACTTGTGGGGGAGGGAAGGGTGGGGGCAAATTTGATTTTTATCCTCTTTTCTATTGTTGTATTTCCAATAATTTGATATGGAATATTGTAATCTTTAAGTTCAGAGATTATCTCATTTTCATTTTCAGGGAGATATTCAATTACTAATCCCAGTTCTTCTGAGAATAATATTTCTATTGCTTCTTTTTCTGACTGCTGACTGCTGACTGCTGACTGCCGACTTTCTACATTTATTTCCATTCCACAATTTCCTGAAAATGCCATTTCATGTAATGTTGTAATAAGTCCGCCGTCACTCCTGTCATGCCCTGACAGAATTAGTTCTCTATCTATCAAATACTGGATTGCATTAAATGTGTCTTTCAGTAATTGTGGGTTATCCACATCAGGTGATTCATCACCTATTTGTTTATAGCATTGAGCAAGGGCTGAACCGCCAAGTCTATTTTTCCCATTTCCTAAATCAATATAGATTAATTTGCTCTTGCCCGGCATCTTTAAATCTGGAGTGATAACTTTTGTAATATCAGGACATGGGGCGTAGGCGGAGATAACAAGAGTTCCGGGAGATTTCACAGTCTCTGTCTCACCCCCCCCACCTGCCCTCCCCCCTCTGGTGGGGGAGGAAACCTGTGCTGCCATTGAAAGACTATCTTTCCCTCCATCCACAGCAATACCAAGCTCAAGCATCATATCCCTCATTGCGACTGCCGCATCATAAAGCCTTGCACCTTCGCCGGGGAGTTTCGCTGCCCACATCCAGTTTCCTGAGCATCTTATATCCGGTAGTGCACTTATCTTTGCCCAGACAATATTTGTCAATGCCTCACCGACACTCATCCTCGCCATTGCAGATGGATTGATAAGCCCCTTGATAGGCTGTTCGCCAATAGATATTGCTGCACCTGTCAACCCAAAATGGCTCTGTGCTATGATTGCCACATCTGAGACAGTAAGTTGTAATGGTCCCGCACACTGCTGTCTTGCTATCAGACCTGTTACAGACCTGTCCACCTTACTTGTGAGAAATCTCTTTGAGCCTACTGATACAAGCCTGAGAACTCTGTCAAGTGCATCCTTTATGGGTGCGTTATTACGCAGGCTAAAGCCTGCGGCTACCTCTTCTAATTGAGATGGGAGCTTTAGAGGTTGTGTCTTCATTGGGATTCGCTCAAGGTTAAAGGTCTTCTGAGGCATATCGCCCAAAACCTTCTCAAGATTAAGATTTACAGGTGTTGAGCCGTCAAGTTCATCATAGAGGACAATATAACCATCACCTGTAATATCCCCTATTATTGAAAAAGGGAGCTTTTCTCTTTCACATAACTCTCTGAATATATCAATCCTATCTGAATATATGAGGACTGCATCCTGTTCCTGATACTCCGCACCCCATATCTCAAGGACTGATAATGTATTATCACCAACTATTATCTTTCTTATATTGATTTTTGCACCTGCTGGATAGACAATCTCCTTAACCACATTACAGTTCCCGCCTGCACCCTGGTCATGGATACTCGCAATAGGGTTTTCATCGCCAAGTTCAACAGACCCCCTTATAATCCTGTTAAGTTTCTGCTCCATCTCTGCATCACCTCGCTGGACTGCATTAAAATCCAGTTCCTCTATATTTTCCCCGTGAACCATACTTGATGCAGAGCCCCCCCCCATCCCTATGCGATATGCTGGTCCCCCAACCTTAACAACAACCATATTTTTTGCAGGTGTATCTTTTTCAATATGCCTGTCATCTATCTGCCCGACCCCCCCTGTAAACATTATCGGTTTTATCCATTCACGTCTCTCCCCGTCTGGAAGCCTTAACCCGAATGACCTCGTGAAACCCTGTATTAAAGGCTCACCGAACTTATTCCCATAATCTGATGCACCATTACTCGCCTCAATCTCTATCTGTAATGGTGATGCAAGATTTTTCGGATAAATGAAAGATTCATCTTCCCATGGCAGGGGATAATCTGGAATCCGGAGATTTCCCACACAATAAGCGGCAGTCCCTGCAACAACAATACTCCCCTTCCCTGTAGCATGAACATCCCTGACCCTTCCCCCTGTCCCTGTCTCCGCCCCCGGAAATGGTGCAACACCCGAAGGAAAGTTGTGGGTCTCGGCTGTAAAGATTATGTGATATGTAAC